>JBASZP010000368.1:0-18746 GCA_049660965.1 Daejeonella sp.
GTATTAATAAGGGCTGGGCAGACAGAACGGCGGGCCGGGAGCATGGCCTGTGGGTGGAAGCATCGTTCTGTCTTGATTTTTTGGTTACTTTTTCATCAAGGAAAAAGTAACATGCCCCGCGGCATAGAGCGGATAGTGTTAAGAATATCGATTCCAATTTTAATTAAGCAAAGCTGTATAAAATTCGATTGAAAAACACGTTAGAACAATATCTTACTGCTTACTTCCTTATCAATAGTAATATAACCCGGGTAATTAACCCTCTTATTGCCTAAGGCTATGGTGGGTTTAATTTTAAGAGTAAGAATACCTTTCTTTTCTGTGCCGGTATCGTTCCCGCCTTTAACAAAATCCAGGATTTCCTGCATGGTTTTACCATTAGAGAGGAAACGATAAATATTAGCCTGAATATTTACGGGGATAGTGGTTGTTCCGCCCGGTTCAATACTTACCACCTGGTTTATAAAACCATTAGCAAGTTCTTCGTTTTTTAGCAATATCTTATATTCAAACTGATTTATACCCGCCAGGTTGCCCGAAGGATTTTCTATATGCAGATTTAACCGGGCCTTAAAAGGGATATTTTTGCTCAGGTAAGCAAAGGCAAGACCAGGCATTTTATCCATGCTGATGGTTTTATCCTTTATCATAGTACTTACATCCTGCCCTGCAACATAAATACTGTCGGCAGATTTTATTTCATAAATACATTTTTCCAGTGCTTTAATTTGCCTGGCCTGGTTATTAATGCCACAGCTAAATAATAGCATGGCAGTAAAGCACAATAAAAAAAATGTTTTCATCAATTTATTTCCGTTTATTGAGGTATATGCAGATATTGTTTTCATAAAGCTGTTAACGTTTAGTTAGCTTAAATAGTTTAATCAGTAATATAACAATTCCGATTTTGCACTTATAACCTGGGGTGAAACATTTATTTCTTCAATACTATTGGTATGTAAACTCCAAAAGTAATATTTCTGCCGGGATTAAAAACTCCTAATGTGGGATCAGTATCATCCAAACGCCCGGGCTTATACCTGCTCAGGTGATCGCAGTATTTCTTATTCAGTAAGTTTTTGCCGGCAATATAAAGAGTAACAGGTTGTCTGTTTAGTTTAAGCGTGGTACCTATACCTGCATTAAACAACGTATAAGCAGCGGTTGGAGTCTCAAAATCATCTATCCTATTTTGAGCTAAGAAATTATCCAGGCCTAAAGAAATATAAGATTTACTTGTACCCTTAATCTTTGGCTCAAAACGTATTTCATTCCGTAAAGTAGCGGCCGGTATAAAAGGCAAAGGTTTATTCAGTGTTTTATTGCTTGCGTTAGTGTAAGAAAAGCTGTTTTCAAAATGAATAAAACCAAGCGGGTGCAAAGTTAAAGAAGCTTCTAGACCCTGTAATAAGGCCTTATCCTGAATAAAACGATATACAGGGAAATTCTCTCCATCAATATTAATAAGCTCATTATTTTTATTGCTGTAATAAATATAGTTATCTATATAATTCACAAAACCACCTAAGCTTAGACTAACAATATCCTGTTCATAAGCTAATTGGCTGTCTAACTGATAACTTTGTTCTTGTTTTAAATCCTTATTACCAATCTCATAACGGAAAGCACCTTCATGAACTCCGTTAGAGGCTAATTCGGCGATGTTTGGTGCCCTGAATGCTGAACCTGCATTAGCTTTAAAGCTTAGATGATCATTAAATTCATGGGTAAAACCTAATGCCCCGCTAAAATTAGAAAATGTATTTGTGAACGCCTCGAATTTAATTGAACCATCCTCATCAAACTCTTTTCCATTTAAATTACGGTAATCAAAACGAACTCCCGTGTTAAGCGTGGAATTGCCTAATGTTTTTTTAACATACACAAAAGCACCAATATTCCTGGAATCATAACTTGGTATTAAGGTTTCAACACCCTGAGTATTATTACTGTTTTGCATTTGTCCGCTTGCACCAATTACAGGTTCCCAACCATTATTTTCATGGAAATAATATTTAAGATCAAAGCTATAGGTATTCAAATCAAGAGATAATTCCGGAGTGGAATTTGGTTCGCCCAATTCCCGGCGAATATTATGCTGAAAACCCAAAGTAGATTTTAAACGGTTGCGTCCTAAAATAAGATTACTGTTCAGCGCAGCTTTATAATGCCTTACATCCTGCTTAGGGAAAGATACCTTACGGTTTTTCAATTGGGTATCGCTGAAAACTTCTGCATTATCATCCACAAACTGACCATGAGAATTTACGACAGGTTCATAAAAACCAATAGTGTTTTTAAAACTTGACAGGTCAAGATGAGTATAACCCCAGCCTTTATTTAAACCTATCTCTCCGCTGAAGTTTGTTTCATTATATCCCGAGTTTGGTAAATAACCTGCAGGTGTTTTAAATGAATACGCATTCTTATAACTTCCGCGGGCGCTGTAAACAAAACCATTTGTATTGCCCTGAAGCATTACAGAATTGGCGGATAAACCATTATTTGTACTGTAGTTTATTATTATTTCGCCCCTTAAAGTTCCTTCCGGCGCCGGTAATGGATCAATAATATTAATCACGCCTCCTAAAGCATCCGATCCGTAAAGTAAACTGGCCGCCCCGCGTAAAACCTCTATACGCTCAGCGCTAAACTGATCCACTTCAATGCCATGCTCATCACCCCATTGCTGACCTTCCTGTTTCACCCCGTTAGATAAGGTTAGCACCCGGTTATAACTTAAACCGCGTATAACCGGTTTTGATATAGCATTTCCGGTAGTTATTTGCGAAACTCCGGGTATATGGGCAATGGCATCAATAATATTAGCAGAAAGCCTGGTAGTCAGATCTTCTTTAGAAACAGCGCTGACAGAAGTGCTGTTCTTTTTACTGTCGGAACTAAACGCCGATCCGGTAATAAGCACTTCTTTCGCCTCTAAAACACTGGGCTGTAATTCGAACTCGATTGAAGAAAGGACAGATAAGTCCACCATCTGAGTTAAGGTTTTATACCCTAAATATTTTATCTCTATCAAAAAACTCCCCCGCGTTGGAAGATTATTAAAGGAAAATTCCCCTTTAGCATTAGTAATAACCGAAGTTCGCAGATCGGGCAGGGTAACAGTTGCACCAGGCAGGGGTTCTTTAGTTATAGCATCAATGACTCTGCCTGTAAAGGTAATAGGATCTGCAAAAGTGTGAATGGAAAACAGGCAAAAAACGACAAGTATATAAATGGATTTAAATTTCATGTGGAATAAGAATTAGTAAATAAGCTAAAGCGTTGCATCGCAAAGCAATACAACATTTAATTACAAAAAGAAAAGCTTATTCTGTTGGAGGAGCCCGGAGGGAAGAAAATAGTTGCTCTATGAAATAGCCGGTAACCTTATTCTCAAGCAGTACAGCTATCGGGGGTAACTCGGCAAGCCTTTCTGTAAAAGAAGTTTTTGTAAACTCTTTATCAAAATGTATAGCGCAAACCCAGCAATAATCCGCTTTAGTTGCAATATGAACTTGATGAGTACACGCAGTATTTGCTTTTTTATCCTGGCAAACCTTAGCAACAGGATTATGATTATGAAAAAGATCAAATGGCAGGATTGTTACCGAAAAACTCAGCAGCAATAGCACGGAGAGCGCAAGGCCAAAAGATTTTTTTATACCTTTCATGAAATATTTGGATAAATGTATGAAATAACAGTAAATTTTACCAAATTGAATATTTTTGATCACGTAACAATCTAAGTACTATTATGACTACCCTGTCTTCAGCAATCAATTTATCCATTAAAAATACACCTGTAGGAACCCGCTTAAACTGCAAAGGCTGGGTGCAGGAAGCCGCTTTAAGAATGCTTTTAAATAACCTGGATCCTGATGTCGCCGAACGGCCCGAAGACCTGATTGTTTATGGAGGACGTGGTAAAGCCGCCCGAAACCCTGAAGCTTTAGAACTAATTATTAAAGCCCTCAAAGACCTGGAAGAAGATGAAACCCTCCTCATCCAGTCCGGCAAGGCCGTTGGGATTTTGCCAACTCATAAAGATGCGCCGAGAGTGTTAATCTCCAACTCACAACTGGTTCCCAAATGGGCCACACAACAACATTTTGACGAACTGGATGATAAAGGCTTAATGATGTATGGCCAAATGACCGCCGGATCATGGATTTATATCGGCTCGCAGGGAATTGTACAGGGAACATATGAAACCTTTGGCGAAATAGCCCGACAGCATTTTAACGGCTCCTTAAAAAATACCCTATCTGTAACAGCGGGTTTAGGCGGCATGGGCGGTGCACAACCATTGGCCATTACAATGAACGAGGGCGTTTGCCTTGCGGCCGAAGTAGAAGAATGGCGTATTCGCAAACGCCTGGAAACACGTTATATTGATGAAATAGAATTAAATATTGATACAGCAATAGATCGGGCTCTGGAATATAAAAAACAGGGAAAAGCCTTATCCATTGGCGTGGTTTGTAATGCGGTTGACCTGTTGCAGCGTTTAATTGAGCGGAATATTACACCGGATATTCTCACCGACCAGACTTCTGCCCATGATCCGCTCATTGGCTATTTCCCGGAAGGTTTAACAGTAGAACACGCTAAACAATTACGTCAAGAAAATCCCGATGAATACGTAAAACACTCTTACACAACAATGGCAAAACATGTAACCCTGATGCTTGAACTGCAAAAACGCGGAGCCGTTACCTTTGATTACGGCAATAACCTGCGTGGGCGGGCTTTAGAAGCGGGCGTTAAAAATGCTTTTGATTTCCCCGGGTTTGTACCCTCCTATATCCGCCCTTTATTTTGTGAAGGCAAAGGCCCTTTCCGCTGGGCGGCATTAAGCGGCGATCCGCAGGATATTTATGAAACAGATCAACTTATCCTGGAACTATTTCCTGAAAATGAAGGCCTGCGCCGTTGGATCAGCATGGCACAGGAGCGTATTGCTTTCCAGGGATTACCCGCCCGTATTTGCTGGCTGGGACAGGGCGAAAGAGAGAAAGCAGGCCTGGCTTTTAATCAATTAGTGGCCGATGGTAAAGTAAAAGCCCCTATCGTGATTGGCCGAGATCATCTGGATACGGGTTCTGTGGCTTCGCCAAACCGCGAAACAGAAGCTATGAAAGATGGTTCTGACGCGGTGGCGGACTGGCCGGTTTTAAACGCTTTAATTAATACTGCCGGAGGAGCAAGCTGGGTATCCTTACATCATGGCGGCGGTGTAGGCATTGGCTATTCTATCCATGCGGGTATGGTCATTGTGGCCGACGGGACAGCTTATGCTGCGACCAGGATTAAACGTGTTCTACATAATGATCCCGCCATGGGGGTTATCCGTCATGCGGATGCAGGCTACGATATTGCTTTGGATACCGCAAGAAAACATAAACTAGATTTGAACTTCCGGTTAAAATAACCGGGCAATTTCCGTTAAGGTTAAGAACCGAAACCACCTCCGCCCTTTGGGTACCTCTGCCAGCGGAGGACAAGGCGTATATTCGCTCCTGGCAGAGATAGCGAGGGCTATAATATTAAATAAAGTACCACCTGCATAAATATAAACACCTCTCGCTAATGAGCAAGATCATTTTAATTCGTTAACATAATCGTCAGCTGCCCGGAAAGGGCTTTATGTTTATCAACATAACTTCCATGCACCTTTGAATGAGCCTTCCTTACTGCGAGAGAGCCTCCATGCATATCTGCGTGGCCTCTCCGTACTGCTACAGAAAGTTTCGCATTTTAATAATATATTTACAGGTATAACAATTTCGCTTAATTAGTCTTAACATAGTGTACCCATTAAGCATCTTACCTAATGCAATAATTACTTTTTAAACAATACTATAATATGGCCCGTCTGTCTTTTAATATCAATAAAATCGCCACGCTTCGTAATTCGCGTGGTGGCAATAATCCTGACCTGGTCAAAGCAGCTTTAGATGCGGAGCGTTTCGGGGCGCAGGGAATTACTGTTCATCCGCGGCCGGATGAACGGCACATTCGCTACCAGGATGTGTTTGATCTGAAGAAAGTGATCAAAACCGAGTTTAATATAGAAGGTAATCCGACTGAAGATAAATTCGTTCAACTTGTTCTAAGCAATAAACCGGCACAGGTCACTTTAGTTCCTGATGCTCTGGGCCAGATCACTTCTAACCATGGCTGGGATACCATTAAACATCAGCATTATTTACAGGATATGATCGCTGTATTTAAAGAAGCCAATATTCGTGTTTCCATTTTTGTTGACCCTGATAAGGAAATGGTAGAAGCCGCTAAAACTACCGGAACAGACCGGATTGAATTATATACAGAAGCTTATGCCTCAGCCTATGATCAGTATAAGGAAAAAGCCATTAAACCTTATATTGAAGCGGCAATAATTGCCCAGCGTTTAGGCCTGGGAATAAACGCAGGACATGATCTTGACCTGCAAAATTTGAAATACTTTGCCCAACATATTCCGGGTTTATTAGAGGTAAGTATTGGCCATGCTCTTATTTGTGATAGTTTGTATCTTGGCCTTGAAAATACCATACAACTATATCTGCGTCAGCTGAAACCGGAATAGTTAGGGACTATAAGATAGGTAAATTTGCAGAACGGGAGTAAGATATTGACCGGTTGGAAGAAAAACAAAGGTGGAAACGGATCTTTGTTAACTGAATAATTATAAATGGTTTATCTATTTTGCCTGATATCTCATTATTTTATACAAACAGAGAGACGTTAATAAATACTAGATAGATTCGGGTGTTCTAACCCAAAAAAATGTTCAATAATAATAATCGCGGCTTTTTGGAATTCATTTTATTTCCCCCTACTCGGGTAAATGAGAATAAACTATGGAGAAAATTAAAGGATAAGACTATTTTAATAACCGGGGCGAGTTTTGGGATAGGGGAAAGCCTAGCTTATAAACTTGCCGGTACTGGTGTAAATTTAATCTTAGTAGCCAGAACAGAAGAGAAGCTAATATTAGTGAAGAATAAAATTGAGCAAATGGGAGGTCATGTAAAGATTTTTCCAACCGATCTCTCTAAACCTGATCAGGTTCAGTTATTATTAGACTCTATTCAGCAACTCCCAAACGGAATTGATATTTTAGTTAATAATGCCGGCAAATCGATCAGGCGTTCTATTTATAATTCCTTAGACCGGTATCATGACTTTACCCGTACAATGGCAATAAACTACTTTGGACCTGTTCAATTAATATTAGCGCTAATACCTGTTTTGAAAAAGAATAAGGGTCATATAATTAATATATCTGCTATTAATGTATTGCTGGCTCCTGTGCCATATTGGGCTGCCTACCAGTCTTCAAAATCAGCTTTTGATCATTGGTTTCGGAGTGTATCCCCAGAACTGAATGCTGGTGGAATAAATACAACGTCCATTTATTTACCCCTGGTAAAAACCCGGATGATAGTCCCCACAACCGTCTATCAAAAAATGCCGACAATGACTCCCAAACATGTGGCAAAAATAATTTGCAGGTACATCCTTAATAAGAATAGAAAATTTGCACCATGGTGGCTTGTTTTTGGGCAATTAGGCTCCATTATTTTTAGATCGCCTTATGAATTTTTGACAGCATACTTCTTAAAACGGAAATAGAATTTATGCTTAAGTTGTTAAAAAAATTATATCAGGTTAACTTAATTACACCTATTGGTATTTATAAACTGATAAGTTCTATTGTTTATTCGGGTATAAATTCAATGACATTACTTCGCTTTTCAGCAAAATTATATCCCAAAAATATTGCTTTAGTTGGCGAAAATGAAGAAATTACCTTTCAGGATCTCCTAATTCAAACCGAACAACTCACACTAATTCTTCAGGAAGAATATGCTATTACTTACAAACAGAAGGTTGCAATAATAGCCAGAAATCACGCTTCATTAATCCGGTCTTTATTTTCAGTATCTCAATTAGGAGCCGACATTTATTTGTTGAATGTGGAGATGAGCAATACTCAATTTAATTATTTGGCGGATCAGTATAATTTTGACCTGGTTATTCATGATCATGAAATTTCTGAGCTATTTACTAATTCAGCGTATAAAAAAAACACGATTTTATCTTATCATCAAACATTACCATCAATAGATAATTTATCTAAAACTAAAACAAGTCATCCTCAAAAAATCAGGCGGGCCGGTTTTGGAAAGATCATCATTCTTACAGGCGGTACCACAGGGAATCCCAAAACAGCGGAACGCAAACCCTCTCTTTTAAATTTTCTAAATCCCTTTTTCGCTCTTTTAGTTAAACTAGATCTAAACTCTTATCAATCCGTTTATATTGCTACACCCGTTTATCATGGCTTTGGAATAGCTACTGTATTTATATCACTCCTGTTGGGTATGAAGATGTTTTTGTTAGAAAAGTTTAATGTACAAAAAGCATGTCAGTTAATAGACCAACAGAAAATAGAAGTGGTAACCTTAGTTCCTTTAATGCTCCAGAGGATGATAGCACACAAGTCTGGAGAATTAGATTCTTTATCCTGTATTATTTCGGGAGGCGCCCCGCTTAGCTCAACATTAGTGGCTGACACCTTTAGTAAATTGGGATATAAACTTTTTAACCTTTATGGCACTTCCGAAGCTGGTTTTGCAGTTATGGCTACTCCTGATGATTTAAGATATTCTTCAACTACTATAGGAAGGGAAATAAAAGGTGTTAAGTTGAGAATATATGACTCAGATAATAAGGAAATACCCGATGGAACCGTTGGCAGGATTTGTATAAGCAGCAAATGGTCTGTTAAAAATATAGGTAATGACTGGATTGAAACCGGAGACTTAGGTTATAAAGATAAATTGGGCTATTATTTTTTATGTGGTAGAATTGATGATATGATTGTATCCGGGGGCGAGAATGTTTATCCGGTTGAACTGGAAAATATTTTAGTACAGCATCAGGAAGTTGAACAGGTTGCCGTTATTGGAATTAGCGATGAAGAGTTTGGACAAAGGTTAAAAGCATTTATTGTTCCGGCTGCTAACAGTAAAATAAATAAAGAGGAAATTCTAAACTGGCTTTCTGTAAGGGCAGCAAGGTTTCAGATGCCTAAACAGATAGAGTTTTTAACTAATATACCCTATACTTCATTAGGAAAACCCAATAAAAGAATATTATCCTGATAGAGAGGAGAATAATAAAAAACACTATATAGTAATCTCCTTTTCAATTACTACTGTTACATACATAAAAGCGTACCATTACTTTCTATTTTTGTTTTTTGCCTATAGAATAAAATATAAATCTCTCTGAGTACTAAAGTATCAAAACATATTTTCAAACCTTTTCTATTAACAGCCAGAAAGATTTTTGCATCTAAAATTTTAAAAAAACTTATACCTTTATTGACATTAATTTACAATTACATGAAAAAGTATCTACTTATACTTGCTCTTGTAGCATTTACATTTCCTGTTCAGGCACAGGAACAAAGTATTTTTAAACCATTTAAAGTTGATTTAGCCCTTGGTATTCCCGGTGGAAAAGCAATCAGACCAGCTTCTATAGTCATAATGGTAGAACCTAAATATGCATTAATGGATCAATTAGCTGTTGGTTTACGGTTGCAGCATGCCTTAATTCTTAATCTTCCTGTAACAAAAGAGGGAAAGATAAAAGATGCTAATTCTAAAGAACCTTCACCTGTTACTTTCAAATCATCGTATTTAGCTACAGGCGACTATTACTTTTCTAATAGCGCTTTCCGGCCATTTCTTGGTGTAGGTTCAGGCATTTATAATTTAGAAATAGAAAGGTATACATTTCTACCAGACGGTACTTTTTATGCTACTACCATTGTCAAAGAAACCAAATTTGGTGGTTTAGTCCGGGGTGGTTTGGAAGCAGGTCATTTTAGAGTCGCTTTGGAGTATAATATTATGAGTCAAATTGACGATCATACACAAGGCAGTCATTTAGGCATTAAGGTAGGAGGCTTCTTGGGTGGGGGAAGGCGTTTTAAGAAGGCGTTCTAAATAAGCTATTCTACCAATCCTTGTCTACCCACAAAGTTAAACATTAGCGCTTCTGCATTAAAACATGAAAAGACGTTTCTTACCCGTTTTAATTAGCACAATTCCTATTCAAAATTGCTTACCATTTTAATGATTCAGAGACTCTTTTCCATTGGTTAATCCTTAGAGTAAATGTTAAGGGCAGTAAAACAGCCCGCGTCATTTCTTCATTGTTTAAGGCACTGAAATTACATACTTTTGCAGCGCTAAACAATACCTCCATTTAATGAAGTTAAATATAAATTACCAGGAAAAATTTGAGCATCGCCACACTGCTCCAAACGAACATGATATTGCCGAAATGCTTAAAATAGTAGGCGTAAATTCAATTGATGAATTAATTGAACAAACCGTACCTGCAAACATTCGTTTAAAAAGCGCTTTAAATTTACCTTCTGCAAAAAGTGAATTCGAATACCTTAATGATATTAAGCAGGTAGCTTCAAAAAATAAAATATTTAAATCTTATATCGGCCAGGGATATTATGATGTAATTGTTCCTGGAGTTATCCAGCGTAATATTCTTGAAAATCCGGGATGGTACACCCAATATACCCCTTATCAGGCGGAAATTGCCCAAGGCCGTTTGCAGGCCCTGTTGAATTTCCAAACCATGGTTTTAGACCTTACGGGGATGGAAATTGCCAATGCCTCTTTACTGGATGAAGGTACAGCGGCAGCCGAAGCCATGTTCCTGCAATTCAGCTTACGTACAAACTCAGATGCCAGGGTTTTCTTTGTGTCTCAGGAAGTTTACCCCCAAACCATTGATATTTTAAAAACACGTTCAGCCCCTTACGGGATTGAAATACAAATTGGCGATCATCGTACCGTTGAATTGAACGAACAGATGTTCGGAGCAATTGTTCAGTATCCCGCAGGAAACGGGGCCGTTTATAATTATGCTGATTTCGCTGCAAAGGCACATGAAAAAGGCATTAAACTAACCGTTATTGCTGACCTGATGAGTTTAGCGCTTTTAAACCCTCCGGGAGAATGGGGCGCTGATATTGTAGTTGGAACAAGCCAGCGCTTTGGAGTACCTATGGGTTTTGGCGGACCACATGCCGCGTTTTTTGCAACTAAGGAAGAATACAAGCGCTCCATTCCGGGCCGTATTATAGGCGTAACCATTGATATCGCCGATAATTACGCTCTACGTATGGCCTTACAAACCCGCGAACAACATATTCGCAGAGATAAGGCAACATCCAATATTTGTACAGCACAGGCATTGCTGGCTATTATGGCCGGGATGTATGCGGTATATCATGGTCCAAAAGGCATTAAATTAATTGCCGAACGTATTCATGGTTTAACTGTCCTTTTGGCTAAAGCTTTAGAAAGTTTAGGTTATAAACAACAGAATGATTTTTACTTTGATACCTTAAAATTTGACTTGGGGGATTTAGTTAATCCAATCCACTCGGAAGCGTTAAATAATGAGCTAAACCTGAATTATTCAGGTTCCCTTATCACTATTTCATTAGATGAAACAACATCTCTGGAAGATGTAAAAACCCTGATACGCATTTTTGCCAAAGTAAAAGGTAAAAACCTGAATGACATACCTTTTAAAGACTTGCAATCTTCCATCAAAGCTCAAATCCCGACAGAACTGCAAAGAACATCCCCTTATTTAACACATCCGGTATTTAATTCACATCATTCAGAGCATGAAATGCTGCGTTACATTAAATCATTGGAAGCTAAAGATCTTTCGCTTTGCCACTCTATGATTGCTCTTGGTTCATGTACCATGAAACTCAATGCAACAACAGAAATGATTCCCGTTACCTGGCCTGAATTCAGCAAAATGCACCCCTTTGCTCCTGCCGACCAGGTTGGGGGTTATATGCAGATTTTTGATGAACTGAACAAATGGTTAAGCGAAATTACCGGTTTCGCAGCCATGAGCCTACAGCCAAACGCAGGTGCACAAGGCGAATATGCCGGTTTAATGGTTATACGTGCCTATCACCAGGATCGTGGAGATCATCATCGTAATATTGTGCTAATTCCTTCATCGGCGCATGGTACAAACCCTGCCTCAGCGGCAATGGCCGGGATGAAAATTGTGATTGTAAAATGCGATGAATTGGGAAATATTGACGTCGCCGATTTGAAAGCCAAAGCCGAGGAGCATAAAAAAGATCTTTCATGCCTGATGGTAACCTATCCTTCCACACATGGCGTTTTTGAGGAATCAATTATTGAGATATGTGACACTATTCACCAATACGGAGGCCAGGTATATATGGATGGCGCCAACATGAATGCACAGGTTGGATTAACAAGTCCTGCTACTATTGGCGCTGATGTTTGCCATTTGAATTTGCATAAAACATTCTGCATTCCTCATGGTGGCGGAGGTCCCGGTATGGGGCCTATTGGTGTTGCAAAACATCTGGTTCCGTACCTACCAGGACATGCGATAGTTAAAATAGGAAACCAAAAGTCTATTTCCGCTGTTTCTTCTGCACCCTGGGGTTCGGCTTCCATTCTCTTAATATCTCATGCTTATATTGCCATGATGGGAGGAGAAGGCTTAACCAATGCAACAAAAACTGCCATACTTAATGCTAATTACATGAAAGCACGTTTAGAGCATTCCTATCCGGTGCTTTATTCGGGTTCAAAAGGACGTTGCGCTCATGAAATGATTCTGGACTGCCGTGCCTATAAATCATTTGGAATTGAAGTGACCGATATCGCAAAACGTTTAATGGATTATGGTTTTCATGCACCAACAGTATCCTTCCCTGTTGCCGGTACATTAATGATTGAGCCAACTGAATCTGAACCCAAACATGAACTTGATCGTTTTTGTGATGCGATGCTAAGTATACGGGCTGAAATTGCGGATGTAGAAACAGGCGCATCTGATAAATTGGATAATCCCTTAAAAAATGCCCCTCACACTTCTGCAATGGTTACAGCAAATAATTGGGAACATCCATATACCCGCCAAAAAGCAGCCTTCCCATTACCTTATGTAGCCGCGTTTAAATTCTGGCCCCCCGTTGGGCGTGTGAATGATACCCATGGCGACAGAACCTTAATTTGTGCCTGCCCGCCAATTGAAAGTTATGCTGAAATGGTATAAATAGAATGTTTTTAGCTACTCACTCAAGACTTTATATTTTAAGGTATATTATTTGTAAGTGGTCATCTAAAATCACACATATTATTAATTATCTCATGCTTAAAACTTAAATTATAAAAACGATGAAACTAACTTTTATGGCTTTTTTAATGGCCTTTGCATTTACTGCCTGTAAAAAAGATAAAGAAACTACCCCTAAACCAGAAGTTCCGGTAACTACTAATGCTGCACTTGAAGGAACTTGGTCTGGTACTTATGTTCCTGAGGGAGGAGGAACAGCAATTGATTTCGATTTTAGAATTTCGAAAGACAATGTGTTTGAGGTTCTTAACCAAGCTAACCCCCAAGGAGTGACTGCAACAGGTACATGGTCACTAACTGGTGGTACTAAGTTTGAGGGAACAGTAGTTAAGGAAGGTAAAACTTTTACTTATACTGCAACCTTTAATAAAACTGGTGGGGCTAATGGAGCTGGGACTGGAAGCCTTATAGGTACGGCAAAATCAAGTGATAATACTGTAAAAGGAAACTGGTCTTCGTTTAAACTTAGTGCAGGTTAAAATAAATTTATAAAATCGTATTGAATGCCTTGTTTTAACTGGTTTAAGACAAGGCATTTTTATTTATAAAATCTTCCTTATTTAAATCTTAAGAACATTTATAAGATTGCTGTATCTGTTCCCCGTAATATAATTGTCAGAAATGTTATTAGATGTTTGAACATATAATAGTATTATCTTACATTTGTCCAACAAAATAAAAAACATGAAAAAATTCATTTCAACTTTAGGCTTGGCAACTTTTATGGTGCTGTTAATGGCTTCTTTTACAAACCCGGGCAAAAATCAAACGTTTACTGTAGATACTCAACGTTCTTCTATTGAGTGGCTAGGTAAAAAAGTAACCGGAGAGCATAAAGGAATGATCAAATTAAGTTCAGGCCAATTAGAATTAAACGGTAATACAGTTAAAGGCGGTGCATTTACTATTGATATGAATTCAATAACATGTACTGATCTGCAAGGCGAATATGGTCAGAAATTAGTGGGACATTTAAAAGCAGATGATTTCTTTGCTGTAGACAAAAACCCAACGTCTAAATTCCAGATCACAAAAGTTACTTCGGCAGGAGCTAATAGGGTAAATATTACAGGCGATCTTACCATAAAAGGAATTACAAATTCAATAACTTTTCCGGCAAGTGTAAAAAAGGACGGGAATGTTGTAGTAGCGGTAGCAAAAGGAGTAAAAATTGATCGTACTAAATATGATATTAAATATAATTCTAAAAGCTTTTTTTCAAGTATTGGAGATAAAGCAATAGAGGATGAATTTGAATTAGCTATAAACTTAGTAGCTAAAAAGTAGTTTTAATAGGGGTCGTTAGGTGAAAGTCTGTGCTGAAAAGCATGGGCTTTTTTTATAACCAAACAGGATGTTAAAATATCAACTATTTTAAGCAGGCAGGATTTTGAAAACATCATCCTGAAAACCAATTTTTGACATTGCGGTTGATTTAGCATGATAAAATAAACAAGTCCAGTTTTCCAGGGCAGCTTTTTTGCCATACTCTAAGCGTAGTTGCATTGATTTTCTTCCGTCAAAATCATATTTAGCAACAAATTTGCGAAGTAATTGTTCAGGTTCAGGTAAAACATCCCCGCCAAAAAACACAGTTTCAGTATTCTCTTTAATTAAAAAAACCTGGTGAAATTCACAATGCCCGCCACTAAGTTCGTAAGATATTTCATCGTTTAATTGACCGCTTCCTTCCACAAAGTGTACACTTCCACTGCGTTGAATTACCTCAAAAATTTCTTTTTTGTATGATTTAGAAGGTTTGTTATAAGCGGCTTCCCACTCGCCGCGTTGTATAATGTATTCCGCGTTAGGAAAACTGATTTCTAATTTACCGTTTTGTTCATACACCATTCCGCCGGCATGGTCAAAATGTAGATGCGACATTAAAACAAGGCTGACATCATTTGGGTCAAAACCTGCCTTAAGGATATTTTCATGCAAAATTAATTTACCTTCTGTATTGGAATAACCAAGCCCTGTATCAAGCAGGATGAGGTTATTTTCAGTTTTAACTAAAAAAAGCTGAACATAAATAAACAAAGATGCAGGCCGGTCTTTTACCTGATGGACAGACGGATCAAAGGGGATAAAGTTTTTAGAAATATCTACAGAATATGAACCTTCGTATAAGGCAATAGCTTTCAATGTTTGTTCTTATTTATTGGGGTAAATAGTTATTTTTACAGTTCAAGATGGGCAAATATATGCAAAAAAGATGGGTGGAGACTGAAGTTAAAAACCTGTCGGCAGTAGCAGAACTACAGCAATTATTACAGATTGATGAGGTTTTAGCAAAACTGCTGGTAAGTCGTGGAATAAATACGTTTGATGAAGCCCGTTATTTTTTCAGACCTGATTTAAATCATTTGCATGATCCATTTCTCATGAAAGGAATGGAGCAGGCAGTTGAACGGATAGAAAAAGCAATTTCTGCACACGAAAAAATATTTATTTATGGTGATTATGATGTTGACGGAACAACTTCAGTTGCTTTGGTTTACAGCTTTTTTAAAAAGTATCATCAGGAAATAGATTTTTATATTCCAGACAGATATAAAGAAGGTTATGGAATTTCCTTTCAGGGGATTGATTTTGCTCATGAAAACAACTTTTCTTTAATCATTGCGCTTGATTGCGGAATAAAATCTATAGATAAAATAGATTATGCCAATGAAAAAAACATTGATTTTATCATTTGTGACCATCATCTTCCGGGAGATGAATTACCAAAGGCAGTTGCGGTTTTAGATCCAAAGCGTTTAGATTGTGAATATCCATACAAAGAACTTTCAGGTTGCGGAATTGGTTTTAAACTAATACAGGCTTTTGCGCAGAAAAATAATATTCCATTTGAAGAAATCTGCACTTACCTCGATCTGGTTGTCCTGAGCATAGCTTCAGATATTGTTCCGATTACTGGTGAAAACCGGGTTCTCGCCGCATTTGGTTTGAATAAACTAAATAATGATCCTTGTAAAGGCTTAGCTGCTCTAATGAATATTGCAGGTAAAAAGAATGACTTTACCATTAGTGATGTTGTTTTTATGATCGGTCCGAGAATTAATGCCGCCGGACGAATTGATGATGCTAAACATGCGGTTAAATTACTTATTGCAGAAAGTGATGACTTTGCCTATGAAAAAGGAGAAGTGATTAATATAAAAAATACTGAAAGAAAAGAATTCGACAGTAATATAACCGAACAGGCATTGGCTATTATTGATGGAGATGCAGAGCTTATTAGCCGTAAAACTACAGTAGTATTTAATGAAAACTGGCATAAAGGCGTAATTGGTATTGTAGCTTCCCGGTTAACTGAAAAATATTACCGGCCAACTATTGTACTGACTGAATCAAATGGCCTGATTGCTGGTTCTGCCAGATCTGTTGTGGGTTTTGATTTATATGAAGCCTTAAATTCCTGTAGTGATTTACTGGAGCAGTTTGGTGGTCATAAATATGCAGCGGGTTTAACCATGAAAGTAGAAAATCTTCCTGCTTTCCAGCAACGCTTTGAAGAAGCTGTATCGGCTATTATAACAGATGAACAACTTATACCTCAAATCTTAATTGATGCCGAATTAGATTTCGACCAGCTAACCCCTAAATTCTTTAGAATAATTAATCAGTTTTCACCATTTGGGCCGCAAAACATGTCACCTGTTTTTTTGACAAAAAATGTTTTAATTAAGGGTGTGGCTTCTGTTGTTGGCAATAATCATTTAAAATTCTCAGTTCACCAAAAAGATTCTCCTTTATTTGATTGTATTGCATTTGGCTTAGGAGAATATTTGGAAGTCCTGAATAATGAAGAAAAATTTGATATTTGTTACCATATTGAAGAAAATGTTTGGAAAGAAAAAAAATCCATTCAATTAAATTTAAAAGGAATACGTTTGTGCGAATAACTTTTCAATAACCCAATTGACTTAACCCTATTACTATTTCGTATATGCTAATTAAACTGAAGGAATGATATTAAAGGCAGAAAACCTTGTAAAAAAATACAAACAGCGTACGGTTGTAAATAATGTATCTTTTCAGGTAGCACAGGGAGAAATCGTAGGATTATTAGGCCCCAATGGTGCGGGTAAAACAACTTCATTTTACATGATCGTCGGCTTAATAAAACCCAATGAAGGCCATGTATATTTAGAAGATGAAGATATCACTTCTGATCCTATGTATCGCAGAGCCCAAAAAGGAATTGGATATTTAGCCCAGGAAGCATCTGTTTTTAGAAAACTATCTGTTGAAGATAATAATAGAGCAGTACTTGAAATGTCTAAAACAAATAAGCAAGATCAGCGGGATAAACTGGAACAATTAATTGATGAATTCAGTTTACATAAAGTCAGGAAGAATCGGGGCGATCTTCTCTCGGGTGGCGAACGCCGCAGAACAGAAATAGCCCGTGCCTTAGCTGCCGATCCGAACTTTATTTTGCTTGATGAACCATTTGCCGGTGTAGACCCAATCGCAGTGGAGGAGATTCAATTTATTGTTGCCCGTTTAAAATTAAGGAATATTGGTATTTTAATTACAGATCATAACGTACAGGAAACATTATCAATTACAGACCGGGCCTATTTACTTGCCGAAGGTAAAATAATGCTCACCGGAACACCTGTAGAAATTGCCAATAATGAAATGGCTAAAAAATTCTATCTTGGACAGAATTTTGAATTGCGAAAAAAGAAAATATAAGGCTGCATGACGTTAGTAAACTCCATTTTTACCTGGATCATGAAAAAGCGCATGCATCAAATTGATCTGTTTATCAAATATCCGCATGATGTGCAGGAAGATACCTTTCAAAATCTTATTTCTTCAGCCCAACATACAGAATGGGGTAAACTTTACGGTTATGAATCTATTTATAATCAGAATCAATTCAAAGAGAGGATACCACTTCAAAATTATGATACCCTGAAACCTTATATTGAACGAATGCTTAAAGGTGAGCAGAACATTTTATGGTCATCGGAAATTAAGTGGTTTGCGAAATCATCCGGCACCACTAATGATCGCAGCAAATTTATCCCTGTAAGTGCAGAAGCTCTGGAAGAATGCCATTATAAAGGCGGAAAAGATCTGTTAACGCTTTATTGTAATAATCGTCCGAATACCAAAATATTTACCGGGAAATGCCTGGTTTTAGGGGGTAGTCATCAGGTTAATCAGCTTAATACTGATTCACAGTATGGAGATCTATCAGCTGTTTTATTAAAAAATCTGCCATTTTGGGCGGAATTTTTACGCACTCCGGATATGTCCATTACCTTAATGGATAACTTTGAAGAGAAGGTAGAAAAAATCGCCAGGGCCACTATTGATGTAAACGTTACCAATATATCCGGTGTACCAACCTGGAACATTGTATTAGCTAAACGTATTTTAGAAATTACAGGTAAAGATAACCTGCTTGAAGTATGGCCTAATTTACAGTTATATTTTCATGGTGCAGTAAATTTTAAACCTTATCGTGAACA
>JBASZP010000369.1:0-1943 GCA_049660965.1 Daejeonella sp.
GTAAAAGTTGATTTAAAAAAACAAACCACAACAGTTACATGGCTTACTGAACGTACTGATAAAGAAACCATTAAAGTGGTTATTTCGGGCTTAGGCTTTGCGGCTGATGATGTAGAGGCAGATGAATTTGCGTATAAACGGTTGCCCGCCTGTTGTAAGAAACCTGCTGAAACACCAAAGCCAGCTCCGCCAAAAGGATAAAAACAAGAATATCTTATAAGCCATCCCAAAAGGATGGTTTTTTATTTTAAAAGCGAAAACTGCTGTTTGCCTTCATAATTTACAGGGAAGCTTTTAAAAACATTGGCCTTTCCAAGTTTAACTGTTCCGGTAACTTTTACAAGCACTTCCTGCCCAAAAAGAGCCGGCAGGGCATTTTTATATGCATTTTTCATATCAACCTCAATACTTAACGGCAGGCTAAATTCCCCTTTTCTTGGTATATGAATTTGATATTCCTGTGCGGTATGCCCAAGATAGCTGCCATTTATAAAAATGTCCAAATCGGTGCGTTTTAACTCCAGGCCAAAATTATTGGGGTTAAAATAAATAAGTTCAAGTTTTATGGTTGATGTGGAAAATCCCAGTTTCTCAGTACTTAAATTTTTAAAATCCCTGTATTCAAGTTCTTTCGGTTCCCGGCAGCCTGCTAGGGCAAACAGCCCCAAAACAAACAAAAGTAAAAAGGAGTGGGGGGGCATCTTCTTAAAAATCTTCATGGTTAATAATGTTATCACAAAGTAAACGATAAGGCCTTTGCACACCAAATTTGTTTACTAATAATGTTAGGTAAATGCGTAAATCTTCTGAAAATTATTGTAAGCTGAAAATATAATTTTATTAGAAACAATAAAATACATCTAAGTTTATGATTATTAATTTATAAAGAAATTTTATTGAAATATAAAAATTTATAAAATGCCATGAAATGGCAACTTAAAAGTCAGAAAGTATAAAAGCATTATATTGTTAAGTAAATAATTAATAATTATTTGATTTTTAATAAATTATAATAGTTTGTTTATTTTTTATTTTTTATAAAGAAATATATCTTCAAAAAAGCTATGTTCTCAGCAGTTTTACTTGATAAAATCTGGTGTATTTTGAACGACTTCGATGCTATAATTCCTCCTTAACATTTTGAATTAAGATAGTATGCGGATTTTACTATACAGTTAGATATAAGTTAAGATAAAGCAGTTTTTCTGCTCTTTTTGTATTTAAATATGTGCTGAGTTGTATTTTATGTAAATTAATTTTTAATTCATTAGATTTTGTTTAATAAGGACAATGTTTTTTTGAATGAAAATATTACGATTTGGGTAAAAACGTAGTCTTTCTCGAAACTTAGTAAATTTACGGTCAAAAATATTTGCGGTTTCCGAAAAGCGCTGTATGTTTGTGTTGAAATTGAAAATGAACATTACCTCGTTTATTTACTATTTCAAATCCGAAACCCAATTTTCCTGTCAAGAGCCACCCGGTTTACAAAGTCAATCACTGCGTAATCTGGAAATCTGAAACCTCAAATACAAGAAAATGAAAACTAATTTTACATCTCAATTGCTTAAAGGAATTATTACCTCTGCTTTCTTTCTTTATTCCTTTGCAG
This sequence comes from Daejeonella sp., assembly GCA_049660965.1. Lineage (GTDB taxonomy): Bacteria > Bacteroidota > Bacteroidia > Sphingobacteriales > Sphingobacteriaceae > Daejeonella. The sequence continues at coordinate 1,613 of JBASZP010000369.1, forward strand.
CTTTCTCTAATAATATATCTGGTACATCAGCAAATTCAGGTAATCTTACTGTTACAATTGTAAATGGCAGTGTAGTTATGAACTGGAGTAATACTACAGCTGAGTATTACGAAATTCAGGCCAGCAAAGACGGCAAGAATTTTACCACTATTGGAATGGTTATGGGGGCCGACCCTAAAGGAGATGGTAACAGCTACTCTTTTAAGCAGCAGCTGGCAAAATTAAAACCAGGCAAACCATATTACAGGGTTGTAATAATTACTGCCGATAATAAGGCCATTGCAACCGAAGCTGTAAAAGCCAATTAAGCTTAGTTAGCCTTACCCGAAAT
>JBASZP010000370.1:0-4671 GCA_049660965.1 Daejeonella sp.
AAGCAATGCTCTACATGCTTAAAGCATATTGGGAAGCTACAGACTCAAATGATTTAACGGATATATTAAGTGGTGGTGAGTACTGGCTTATTCCAAATAGACCAGCAGATAGTGCGTTTTGGGAATATTGGTTAGAGGCAATTGAGAAGGTAAAAAAGAATGGACCACCACCTTTAAAGGAATTAAGGAAAGATTAAAATAAAAAGGTTAACTATGAATAATAGTAATGCTATTATGACGGAAAGTTAGGTCTTCGGAAGAAAGCATCCTAACAAACTTAGCGACTTCAGAAGTTCATATTATTTCCTGTTTTACTTTTACTAAAAATGAATTGTCTTTTGGTTTTAGCGTATGGGATGTAAACCCTAAAGTACCCGTATCCAATAATAATGCTGAATGTAAGAACTATACTAAAATTGCAGGAAACGCTCCTGTTGCATTAAAGCTTAAGGCAGGTCCGGAGAAGATAATAGTACCCGCTTTTATAGCAGGTCAAATTATGAAAACCCATATACAAGATAGTTATATGGATTTGCTGTCAATTAATATCGGCCTGTTAATGCCGGACTTATTGATAAAGTCTGGAAATTTAGCTAAATGGAATAGATTCTTTAAAGATGGAGTTATTAACAGTACAGGGAACAGCCTTAAAGTTGGTGATAATATTGCTGGAAAAATAGTTCAACAAGTAAAAAATGGAACAAATGGGAAAGTGGCTGTTATTGGTAGAAAAATGAATGGATATGTAAAAACTGTTGCAGAGAAATTAAAATTGCAAGGGAAAAATGTTGAGATTTTTGACAAAGGTTATTTCCCTGATGGGTATGAGTTTAATATAGACGGGCAAATGAAAAGTTGGGTTGATATTGAAAATGATTTTACTGCTTTAAAACAACAATATGTTACAATACCAGATGATGCTCTGAAAAATACCTTAATGTATAAAGCTAATCAAGCATGGGCACAAAAATTAAAAACGCAAGGTTATACAGTTATTGATATTGGTTACCCAACAGGGGAAACTTCTATTAGTGTTTTTTATAATATGGAGTTAAATATAATTTTTAAATAGATGAATAAAGAATCGAAAATATTTCAAAGGATACTTTTAAAAGGTATTGATTTAATGGAATATAATTTATATTCATTTGAAAGAATTCATGTTTTTAATGAAAATACATCAAATGAATATATTACAATTTCATTTCTCAACAAATTATTAAATAAATATTTGACATTTTCTTTCTATCCCCCTAATAGAGCAATAACTAATAATGAAATAACAGTTGGATTGAGTGAATTAGATAAATATGGGAACTGGTCATCTTTTGACATTCCCACCTTTTTAGCCTATAAAGAATTAAATAGGATAGTATGTTATGAAGACAAAGAAAAGTATCGTTTTAAATTAAATCCAGAAAATTTAGAAGCATCTATAAATGAGCAATTACAAAAGATAAAAAATATCTTAAATACAGATTTGAATAAAATTTTAACTACTAAGGAATGGATAAGTATTCCTACACATGATCCAAGAGATGATTATTGATATGAAAATACTTTTTCATATAATATTTGTATTTATTTCATGGTTTGCTCCTATTAGGAATTGCTTTGTATCAACAGATCAGGGGAAATGGACACACTTGCAATCTATAAGTAAATGCCAGATAGATGAAGTAGGAACTAATGAGAACAAAGCGATTGTTAACCTGATAAAAAGGTTTTCGCCGGCTTATTTAAATACGAAGGTTAATGAGAATACGGCCTTCTTCATGAATATTTATGAACGGCTGGGCAATAACTGGAAAATGCAGTTTACTGCAGAGGTTACTAAATTGCTAAGCCAGGCATGGACAGGCCAGGAAGAGTTAAAGAATGTTTATGCGGAAGAAACCCCGGTTCCTGATAATATTTCGGGTGAGCATGTGATATCTTGTTTCGGAACAAGCGGTAAACAGTTAGATTTTGGTTACAGCCATTTTTATAAATGTAAGGACGGGTTATACAGCGATAAGCCCTGCTATGGAAATGGTGGAGGTACAGAACTGATTAATTTGAACGATAAATGTACCGGTAAGTTTAGTCTTTCAGGCAATTCCCCGGTAATGATAATCGTTAACCATAAACAGCTGGTGGTTCCTGCTTTTATTGCCGGGGAGATCATGAAAACCCAGATTAGTGAAGGCTATAAAGAATTACTTTCACTAAATGTAGGGCTTTTGCTTCCTGAATTACTCATTAAACCTGCTACTTTGGCTAAATGGAGCAAGTTTTTTAAGGGGCAAGGGGTAGTTAGTAATGCGGGTAGTATTGTGAGATCTGCTGAAGAGCTAGCTGACTTTGTTGCACAATATGGAATAAGAGGTGATATCAATTTGGACTTTGTTATCAGTATGACAAAGGGAAGAAGAGATTTATGTGAGAGTATTTTACTTTCTACTAAAGAAGTTGTTGAAGGTAAAAATTTACAACAACTTGTTCAACACTTTAACATTCCTAATACACCTTCTGTAAATTCATTAACCAATTATCAGGCTCGTATATGGTATAAATCAGCCAAAGCAAACATTAGTAATATTATTGATAAAACTAAAAAATTAGAACAGCAGGCAAAACAAGTATTTGATTTACGAAACACTTATCGAACTCAAACAAGACAATTTATGAAAGATAGGAAACTTGCAGAATTTTTAGAACAAAATGAGTTAAATAGAACTTGGGGTGATTTAGTTAATAAGTTTAAAAATGAAGGTTATAATAATGAACAAATTTGGAATAAAATAATTGAAGATTCTCAAAAAGGAAGAGAAAATGTTGATAAACTGTTTATGTTATATGATTTATGAAGAGATTAATTGAATATAGTAATTCTGAAGATGTTTATGGGATTAATTTTACTTCATTAAGAGATACTGGTGATTATGATGATGTAATAAAAATTATCAGGGATAATTCAATAGCTTCTTTTGTCGAAAGAAAAATAATATATGCTGGTTGGCATGAAACAATTGAAGAATCGATTTTTTCTATTGATGATTATTACTTTAAGGTATATCTTAATGATTCAATTGGAAAAGTTGCTTTAATACTCCTGTGCAACCCAACAATTGAAAATAAGAATATACTTAGATCAATAGCAGAAAAAGTAATAGCAGTTAAAATATGAGTTAGTCAATCCTAGCTGGTCCAAAGCCTTCAATTGGCGCAAATATGAGAATTAGGCCAAATGTGCAAAAGTTACTTGTGCCTGATTATATTAAAAATGGAAATGAGTAATAGTTATAAAATAAAGGAAAAAGGCACAAGTACCCCCGTTGCTGGTGCGAGCTTGCAGCTCGTATCATAAAATAGATTTTATATGAGTATAAGAAGGATAGAATAGTATAGGGAAGTACGAGCTGCAAGCTCGCACCAGCGGGGGAAGTTATTAGACTTTGCTACAATGGACCTGCAAGCAGCTATTCAACATGTTAAGCTTAGGGATTTTAGTGTAGCAAGAAGTTCAGGAATTGGAGGATGCCATGATGCGATTGAATTTGCAAAAATTAGACAAATAAATGCCGTTGGTAATCTAAATTATGAGGTAATAGTTGGTAAATCACTAGAAGAAGTTGAGGAAATTGTAATTCTTAAAAAGACTAGCCACCCTACTATTCCGGGCATAAAACAAATTGAGTACAAAATCCCTGCTTTAGATTCAAAACTAAAAACAACAGGAGCATTGAGAGGCGATGGGGCAAAAAATTTCACAAAAACTACTTATGATCCAGCTATTTGGACTGATATTAAATTAAATAAAGCCTTAAAAGAAGCTATACAAGACGCGGCTAATAAAAATGGCGGGATTCTTAAAAGAGAATGGAATGGTTTAACAAGTAATGGTTATACAATGCGTGGATATTTTGATAATGATAAAATAACATCTTTCTTTTTTGAGTAATGGAATACAAGATAATATATAATCCCAATTATACAGATGTTGTGAAAATTGGTCTAATTATACAGCCAGACAATGATCCTCTGAAGTTTTTTTTATCAGGAGTAAATTTGAAAAACTTCCCTGAACTAATTGAATATGTATCTGGTTCAAATAGCTGGGGACAAGAATTTATAAGTATTCGATTTTTTAATGATATGGATTGGGAGGATAAAGCAGAACTTAATAAGATAGGAGGCATAAAAGAAGGTGAAGTAAGTGTTTATCATCAAATAATGGGAGGAAATACAGTATTAAAAGAGCAATTATTTGATAAAATACTTTTTGATTATTCAACAAAATTATTAGAGGTATATAAAGAAGATAGGACGCTTCCAGAAAATTGGGTTTTTAAAATGGAAGAAGGATTAAAAAAACTAAAAGAGAAAATATATAAATGAGAAAGCCTTCCTCTTGCAGAAGTATAAGGATTAAGCTAAGCGGGTAAAATCTACTTGTGCCTGATTATATTAAAAATGGAAATGAGTAATAATTATAAAATAAAAAGCCTTAGTAGCTGGCGCAAGTATGAGAATTAGACCAAGCAGATAAAAATTAACGGCAGCAGATTAGGCAAATACTAGAAGATCAACTAATTATTGTAAATAATATTTGCTATTTAAAAACCGATTACTATTTTTAAAGCGTAAAATAACTTTAACAATTGATTAACTAAAAATGTATTTTTATGA
>JBASZP010000371.1:0-3643 GCA_049660965.1 Daejeonella sp.
CTCTTGGTGAGGTGGTGATTGTAGGGGAGCCTGTTCACCCTGATCATCCCGAATATAATTTTCCTTCGGGGCCTGTTGGAGGAGAATGGGGTTCGGGTGGTTTTGACCCGGGTAATACTGGTGGTTATAATGAGCATGGTGGCGGAAGTGGTGGAAGGGGTGGTAATGCGCAGCAGGGCGCTAAACCAGTTGAAGGAATAGTAACAAGAGATAGATCTATGCTTAATAATCCTAAAGCAAATTGTATTTTAAATAAGCTGGAAAATAATAATACTAAATTTGATTCCCTAATTGATGCTTTTACAGGGAATGAGTATGATCTTGTATTTAAAGTTGATGATTTACCCTTAAAGTCTGATGGAACAAGAGCAAATGGGCAAACATCAGCTGTTGGTTCAAAGTTTTCAATTACCTTAGACCGTAGTTTCATAAGAGATTATACCCCTATTGAGGTGGCAAAAACTTTTTTACATGAAGCCTATCATGCCAATCTTTCGCAACATGCTTATGCAGTATTTGGCAATTTGGAAGTTAGCACCTGGACAGCGAGGCCGGAGGATATGACCATTACTGAATTAATGGATAAAATCAGTTTGACTGTAGCCGGCAACAAGCAGCTTGAACAGGTAGAACATGAATACATGGCAAGTAATATTAGTTCTATTTCTAAAGGGTTAAGTGAAATTATGCAGGAGCATAGTTCTAATTTTGGAAGTTTTACAGATGACCATTTTACCGCTCTAGCATATTCGGGGTTACAGAATACTAAGTTCTATATGAATTTAATAGAAGGTAAAACAAAAGAATATCTTGGCCGGGAATTTTCACTAGCTGATTATAATAACATGCTCAGAAGCATAATTACAGGAGAGGCATCCATTAACTGCCCTTAATTATCTTAAATTAATAATTATGTCTATAAAATAACCACCATACTTTTTATAGTAAATACCTATGAGAATTATAAAATCTATATGAGATTATTCACCTTTTATAAACTATTCAATAGATGATGATAAAAGCATTTTATATTACACTAATAAAGGTTCTCATACTTGCTTTAAGTTCAGGTAATTGCTTTGGACAGATTATCATTGATAAGAATATTGTTAAAGCAATTTCTGATGAATCTCTAAAAATTGACAGCAATTATTTCATTACTAATGAAAATTGCAACTGTTATTTCAATACTAAAGAAAACAGGTTTGAAATTGCATGGGGTTTTTGGGATGGCCTGAGTGGCGATAGTTTTAATCTTAATTTTACAAGAAAGAACTCAGATCTGGTGTATTCAACCTATTCAGACTTAACTACAGAAAAAGATTCTTCTATATATCATTATCCTGTTAAAAACTTTAGCGTCAAATTTAGCTCAAATCCGTATCGTTCAAAGCACTTCTGGATAAAATATAATTTAGAAAAGCCTTTTGAAGGTATTTCTTATGCTGCTACAGGATATATTCATTGCAAAGATATTTCATCTATCCGCCATAAGGGCTCTCTAACCCAAAAAGAATATCAATCACTTTTAGATACTTATATAAATTCAAATGAGCATAAGAAATTTCTTAAAGACAATCAGGTAAAAAAACCTGTAAGCTATTTATTAAAGCACGTAAATGCGGATTTAAAGTATATAAATCCACGTTTGAACATTATTGATAAATTTCCTAAAGACTCTCTTTCTGGGACAGTAGTTTCTATAGGCATAACTCACGAAGATAATATTAAGCCTTATACCTTAAAGTTAGTGATAACAGCATATAATGCTAAGAAAAAACCTATATATTATATGTTTGCTTCCTATATTTTATTTAAAAAGGATAAATGGATTATGACTAAATCAAATGAATTCTACGTTCTCAAATAAAATCCCATTGAGGTGTTTTCCCAAACCAGCAATCTATGTTTAGATATATGAAGAGTATGTATTAGTAATATTACTAAGCACAAACAAAATCCTCCCGCAATTTTAACCTGTAAAAACAAGTAAACAACTCCTGTTGTTAAGGTTTATATAGAAAATCATCTTCTAAAAACACTAAAAAACATCCTGCTTTGTTCGCAGGGTTCTCTGTGAGAAACCCTGCGGGGCAGAATTTAATAAATAGCGTTTTAACCAAAACCTGATGAAAAGTACGGCTACCTTTTAACAATAGCTGTTCTATTTGCTCTTCCTGTCAAAAAGAATCTTCGTGCTGGTGGAAACATGGGCTTAATGAGCTGATGCAGATCTTAGCAAACTGCATTCATGATTAATTAAGTGTAACTATGTTAGGAGAAACAACTAATACCCTGCTAAACATTTGGATTATTAAATCTTAATTGCCCATATTTACTGTTTAAATTCCAATAATTATGAAACTAAATTACTATGTCTGGCTGGCGCTGCCCGCTGTTTTTGCAATTGCCTGTAACAACAAATCAAAAACTTCCTTAGCTGATGATGTACCCAAACGTACGGTATTCTTTGACAAAACAGGAATGGACACTACGGTTAGCCCCGGTGAGAATTTTTTCTTATATGCCAGTGGTAACTGGGTTAAAAAGACTGAGATTCCTGCTTCAGAATCAGGCTGGGGTTCTTTTTATACTTTATATGATGATAATCAGAAGAATCTTCGCAAAATTTTAGATGAGGTTTCGGCACAGGATAACAGTAAAGGGAGTAATGAACAGAAAGTTGGCGATCTGTATGCGAGTGGAATGGATACCGCGGCCATTGAACAATTAAGTTTTGATCCTGTTAAACCTCTTTTGTATAAAATAGATGCCGTGAAAGATTATAAGCAGCTGGTTAAGCTGGCGGCAGATGGTTATCAAGACGGGGATGGGTTTTTGTTTGGCTTTTATGTAGGCCCGGATGATAAGATCAGTACGAAGAATGCGGCCAATTTTTACCAGACGGGTTTAGGCTTGCCTAACCGGGATTATTATTTTAATGCGGATAGCGCTACGCAGAATATCCGCAAAGAATATGTTAAATATATAGCCAAACTATTTACGCTAAGCGGAACTGATGCCGCCAGCGCCCACAAACAGGCAGATGCGATCTTGAAACTGGAAACAGAAATTGCCAAATCGCATTCTACTCCTGTTGAACTTCGTGATCCGGTTAAAAACTATAATAAATTCGCTGTTGCGGATTTTCAAAAGCAGGTTCCTGACCTGGACCTGAAAGATGTTCTAAACCGGATGCAGGCAAAAACGGATACTATTTTAGTCGGTCAGCCAAAATATTACCAGGCACTAAATAATCTGTTAAAAACTCAGCCCATTGATGTATGGAAACTCAAATTGAAATTTGCTGCTTTAAGTGAAGCCGCCCCGGCATTGAGTAAAAGTTTCCGCGATGCCAATTTTGAGTTTTTTGGCAAAACTTTAAACGGCCAGAAAAAACAAAAAGAACGCTGGAAAAAGATGGTGGAAACCGTTAATAATGGTTTAGGTGAGCTTCTGGGCCAGTTATATACCGAGAAATATTTTCCATCTGACGCAAAAGAGCGGATGCTTAAACTGGTTAATAACCTGCAGAAAGTATATCAGTCACGCATTGAAAAATTAGACTGGATGAGTGCGGAAACCAAGAAGAAAGGATTGGATAAGTTAAATACCTTTACCAAAAAGATCGGTTATCCTGATC
>JBASZP010000372.1:0-8984 GCA_049660965.1 Daejeonella sp.
AAGCCGATTACCGGTGCGCCGTTCTTCATAGCCAGATCCATGATCTTACAGATCTTCTCAGCATGAGTTTCAGAAAGCGAACCTCCGAATACGGTAAAATCCTGGGAGAAAACATATACTAAACGGCCATTTATAGTCCCATATCCTGTCACTACGCCATCACCGGCATAACGTTCTTTCTCCATTCCGAAATCTGTGGAACGGTGGCTTACAAACATGCCTATTTCTTCAAATGAATGCTCATCCAAAAGAAAATGTAAACGTTCCCGTGCTGTTAATTTGCCTTTTTTATGCTGGCTTTCGATGCGTGTTTGTCCGCCACCTAATAGTGCTTTCTGGCGTTTTTGCTGTAGCAATTCGATTTTTTTATTCACAATTTCCTGATTAATGCTAATAGGTATTTTACCGGCAATAAAAGTACAAAATGCTATTTTAAATTAACTATTGGAAACTTAATTATCAATTCTCCCAATTTTTAAAACTGCCGGAGTTCTTTGTAAAATCCTTTTATTATTTAATAAAGTAATCAACGCTAGCTATTTTTGGGAGTTATATGGGTATTAGCTAATAAAAATTAACTTTTAATCTGCTAAATAAACTATTTTTTGATAGTTTTGTCCGGATTACATCAGTTGTTGTAAAGAATAGTATTAGATGTTTAAAAAGAGTACAGGAAAATTATTCAGTTTCATTTTTATAACTATTTTTTTTATAAAAATGATTATTTCTGCTGCTCCGCTGATTCTGGATCAGTTTGACAGTAATTGTGTCAACGCTGTTATTATGCAATTAGAAATAGAGCATAACTCTGGCGAAGAATCTGCCGAACAGATCAAAAAGTCCTTATCAAAGGGAGAATGGTTTGAACCTGTTTTTTGTTTTAATGTTTCCCGGCCATTCCAGCATCTGGCATCTGCCAAATATATTATTTTGGATGATAAGGCTGTGCAAACATTTTATCCCATAGTACCTACCCCACCGCCCAGTATTTAATTAAGTTCTCTTGATTACACCTTGCCGGATCTATTTTATCCGGAAGGAATAAGTATGAATTTTAAGAATTTAATTAACATATCATGTATGAAATCTGATCATATTGAAGGATCATCACTAGGTTTAAAAAAGTATTTTTTACCTAAGAATTTAAAGAAGGATTTACCGTCCAGTATTGTAGTATTCCTGGTTGCATTACCCCTGTGCCTGGGTATTGCGCTGGCATCGGGAGCGCCATTATTTGCCGGTATATTAACTGGTATTATTGGTGGTATTGTTGTATCATCCATAAGCGGTTCGCAGTTAAGCGTAAGCGGTCCCGCTGCAGGTTTAACGGTTATTGTACTGGGTGCAATCACCGCATTAGGATCATACGAAACATTTTTGCTGGCCGTGGTTTTAGCGGGAGTGTTACAGATCTTTTTAGGAATAGTTAAAGCGGGAACAATTGCTAATTACTTTCCCTCGTCTGTTATTGAAGGTATGCTGGCCGCTATTGGTATTATTTTAATATTAAAACAATTGCCGCATGCTGTTGGCTATGATGCGGATTTTGAAGGAGATGAAAGCTTTTTTCAAACCGGCGACCAAAATACGTTTTCTGCCATAACAATGGCATTGGGCAGAATTAATTACGGGGCGGTTATTATCAGTTCATTATCTGTATTGATCATGATCTATTGGCCAAAGATTAAAAAGCTGAGCGCTGTACCTGCCCCGCTTTTAGTGGTTGCTTTAGGAATTGTATTATCTGTTGTTTTTCAAAACACGGCTTTGGGTTTAAAGGCGGAACAACTGGTTTCCATACCCGCAGTAAACTCATTCAGTGAATTTACAAACTTGTTCATTACACCGGATTTTTCACAAATAACTAATCAAAAGGTTTGGACCGTAGCATTTACAATAGCTGTTGTGGCCAGTTTAGAAACACTTTTAAGTTTGGAAGCTGTTGATAAGATTGACCCGATAAAAAGGGTATCGCCAACTAACCGCGAACTTGTTGCACAAGGTATAGGTAATATAAGCAGTGGTTTACTTGGTGGTTTACCCATGACGGCGGTTATTGTACGTTCATCAGCCAATGTAAACTCAGGCGGACGTACAAAAATGAGCGCTATTTTTCATGGCTTTTGGTTATTGCTGTCCTTATTATTTATCCCTGGAGTAATTAACCTGGTTCCGCTATCATGTCTTGCAGCCATTCTTTTAATTACAGGATACAAACTGGCACAATTGGGATTGTTTAAAAGGATGTGGCGAAATGGAAAAGATCAGTTTATACCTTTTGCAGTAACGGTTGTAGCGGTAGTTTTATCAGACCTGTTAACAGGAGTGGCCATTGGGATGCTGGTTGGTGTGTTTTATATTTTGCGTACTAATTTGCGTAATCCGTATTTTTACAAAATTGAACGTAACGGGGATAAGAAAGTTATACGGATTAAATTAGCGCAGGAGGTTTCTTTTTTGAATAAGGCGGCTATACAATATACGCTTACACATTTGCCTAAGGAATCGAATGTGATCATTGATGGTACAGACTCCAGGTATATTGACAGGGATGTATTAGAGATTATTCATAATTATAAACACAATGCTTATACAAAAGCTATTATTGTTGAACTGGTAAACATTCGTGATCATTATGATGTACCACGTTTAAAGGAATTGATTTATGATCCTAAAAATTTTAAATAAGATGTTTTTTAGAAAGAGTAAAATAGAAAAAGAAACTGAGATGATAAATAAATTAGAAATAGAACAGAGACTAACTTACCAGGAATTATTTCAGGGAAATAAAGACTGGGTTAAAACAGAACTAGAAAAAGATCCGGAATATTTCACCAAACTGGCTCAGGGGCAAAGCCCGGATGTGTTCTGGATAGGTTGTTCTGACAGCAGGGTATCGGCTGATAAGGTTGTGGGCGCAAAGCCCGGTGAAGTTTTTGTGCATCGTAACATTGCTAATGTATGCGTTCATTCGGATATGAACATGTTAAGCGTACTGGATTACGCGGTAAATGTACTTAAGGTAAAACATGTGATCGTATCAGGCCATTATGGTTGTGGCGGTGTTGCAGCTGCCATGAGTAATAATCAGTTCGGAATAATTGATAACTGGTTACGCCATATTAAGGATGTATATCGTTTACATAGTAATGAACTCGACCGGATTACGGATAAAAGCAAACGACAGGATCGTTTAGTGGAATTGAACGTCATTGAACAGGTTTATAATTTGTGTAAAACAACTATTGTGCAGAATGCCTGGAGGGAACGCACTAACCTGGAAATTCATGGTTGGGTAATTGATTTGAAAACAGGATTATTAAAGGATATGGGCGTAACAGCAACTAACTGCGATAACCTGGGAACTATCTTTGCACTGGATGAAACGGTAATTAAATAGATAAATCATCTGATAATGTCATACTGAGCGAAGTTGAAATATCGCTCAGCATGACATTTTTATTTGTTTAACCGACGACTCTTACTCTTTATCTAAAAACGGATAACGATAGTCTTTAGGCGGATCGAATGTTTCTTTGATGGTACGGGGAGAAACCCAACGCAATAAGTTAATCATTGATCCGGCTTTGTCATTAGTGCCTGAACCTCTTGCACCTCCAAAAGGTTGCTGACCAACCACTGCTCCTGTACATTTATCATTCATATAGAAATTACCTGCCGCATTACGTAAGGCATAAGTAGCTTTTTCCAATGCATACCTGTCTTGTGCTAAAACAGCGCCTGTTAAAGCATAGATGGAGGTTTTATCAATAATATCTAATGTCTTTTCAAAATCCTTGTCTTCATAAACATAAATAGTTAGAACGGGACCGAAAAGTTCTTCGCACATGGTGATGTAATAGGGATCTTTTGTTACGATAATGGTGGGTTCAATGAAGTATCCTTTTGATTGATCATACTTTCCACCGGCTATAACTTCTAATGCTTTATCGCTTTTTGCAGTGTCAATGGCTTTGGAAAGTTTATCGAATGATTTTTCATCAATAACGGCATTAATAAAATTACCGAAGTCTTCGGTTGGTCCCATTTTTAAGGTGGCCAGGTCACGCAGTAATAGTTCTTTTAGTTGCGGCCAGACGGAACTTGCTATATATACACGTGAAGCTGCGGAACATTTTTGTCCCTGATATTCAAAAGCGCCGCGAATGACGGCAGCATTTGCCGCTTGTACATCGGCGGAGCCATGAACCAAAATAAAATCTTTTCCGCCGGTTTCCCCTACAATACGGGGATAGGTTTTGTATTTATGAATGTTATTGCCAATGGTTTTCCATATATCCTGGAAAACTGAAGTGGACCCGGTGAAGTGTATCCCTGCAAAATCGGGGTGGTTAAAGATGACATCTCCTGCATCAGGACCTGAAACATAGACGAGGTTAATAACTCCATCGGGCAATCCGGCTTCGCGGAAGATCTGCATGAGGACGTTAGCGGAATAGATTTGTGTGTTGGAGGGTTTCCAGACTACTACGTTTCCCATCATAGCGGCCGAAGTTGGCAGGTTTCCGGCAATGGCGGTAAAGTTAAAAGGGGTTAAAGCGAATACAAATCCTTCTAAAGGGCGTTGTTCCAGGCGGTTCCAGCTCCCGCGGGGAGAAACGGGGGGCTGTTGCTGGTAAATATCAGTCATGTATTTCACGTTGAAACGCAGGAAATCAATGAGCTCGCAAGCGGCATCTATTTCGGCCTGGTATGCGTTTTTTGACTGGCCAAGCATGGTAGCGGCGTTCAATTTATAGCGGTAGGGGCCTGCAATAAGGTCTGCTGCTTTTAAGAAAATAGCAGCACGTTGTTCCCAGGCTAAATTTTCCCAGTTTGATTTTGCTGTTAGGGCTGCTTTTATAGCATCTTCTACATGTGTTTTATTTCCCTGACTATAGTATCCTAAAATATGCTGATGATCATGGGGAGGGCGCATGGCCACTTTTTTATCGGTACGAACTTCTTTACCAGCTATGTACATGGGCACATCTACTTGCTGGGAGCGTGCCTGGGCAAGGGCTTCTTTTAATAAAGCTCGTTCTTTACTGCCTGGTGCATAGTTTAAAATAGGTTCGTTTACCGGGGTAGGTACATTAAAAAATCCTTTAAGCATACTATGAGGGTTTGGTCATGCAAAGATATTAATCATCTTCTAAAGTATGGAAAGCAGGGAGGATTTATTATGGGTTGTGGGTTTGGATTATATGTATTTAGCTTTGAGCTGTGAGTTCATAGCTTAGAGATTCTTAGTTAGAAGTTTTGGGTATGTTGACATATAAATGTGCAGATATGAGACAGAAATGAACGGGGATGAGACAAGAATTAGCAGCGATGATACAGAATGTTGTAACAATAGCACAGAAAGTTGCGAAGCTGATACACAAAGTTGCATCAGTAAGACATTTATTCATAGAATTGACACACAAATTCGTAAAGGTGACACATTAATTCTCAACGGTGATACACAAATTCGTAAAAGTGACACACTAATTCTCAACGGTGATACACTAATTGCCAGCGGTGATACACAAAGTTGTAAAGGTGATACACTAATTGCCAGCGGTGATACACAAATAAGTAGCGGTGATGTTTAACGAATTGAAGCTGGAGTAGATATTCAATTCTATAACAGATCTTTTTGATAGCTTTTTGCGGGTTTACCTTGGAAGTTTTAGCAACAAAGGCAACCAGCTAATTTTTATTATTGGTTTTAATATATCTATATTGGAACATTAAAGTAAGGGTGTTTAATATTTGTTAGTAACTGATAGAAAGTAGTATAAAAACTCTTAGAATAGGTAAAAGATTTGAATATACAAATTAGCAACAATTACAAATGAGATTAGATAAGAAGGGTGAAGTAGATATTATTGCACCAAAAGAATCAAATGGAGAATTTCTTTGGAGATATCTTAATCTTCATACCCTTTTAGACTTTATCTATTCTCAAGAAATTCACTTTGCCAGAATCGACTGCTTTTTAGACCCTCTTGAAGGAATGAGATCCTCCTTTTTAAGACGCCGGCATCATTTTGCAAACCACTCTGACAGTATTGATACTACTCTTCCACTTGATAATAGAGAAACTTTAGCTAATGAAAGGAAAGCATTCAATTATATAGAACCTAAGGAATTTGAAGAATATCAAAAATCTCAATTTATAAGTTGTTGGTTTCACGGTAATAGAGAATCTATGGCTATGTGGGAACTTTATTCAAGTAAAGACTCTGTTGCTTTAAAGGTTAAATCAAGTGAATTAATAGATACTATTTCAATAGCAGCTCAAGACTTTATCGAAAAAAATGGATTTAGACTTCATTTTATGGGAAGCTCAATAAAGTATTTGAAATTAAATCCATTTGATCCTTTGCTGGGACCCATTAATTTAAAGTATTCTTCAATGAAAAAAGATGAATCTTTTAAACATGAACAAGAATATAGATTTCTTATTTCAGCTTTAAAAGAATGGATAAAAGATGAAGACATTCCCTTTTTTAAATTAAAGATTCAACTTAATAAATTAGACTTTAAAATCATTTGTCATCCCTTAATGGAAGAGTGGAAAAAAAAGAATATTAAAAAACTTATTCAAAACTCTGACTTAAATGTACAAGTTCACTCTTCACAAATTGAATTAAGAAAATAGAATTGAAAATGTATATTTTAATGAATGGCAAATGCTTCTAAAATAATGCCTTTTATAGATTAAAAAACAGTAATAATATAATGACGAAAAGAAATTTTTGGATAAGTACGAGCCTTATTATTTTTCTTTCTCTGGCTGGAACAGGTTTGTGGCTATATGAGATCCTTGGACTTAAAGGCTGGTATAGTTTAAACTGGTTAGAGGGGCAGCTATATTCACCTTATGCTGCCACACTTATGGCTGTTATTGCATTTATAATACCCTTTATAATAAGTAAACAGGTAAGTGCTAAAAAGATAATTCTCCCTGTTATTATTTTGTATGGGATCAGCATTCTTTGTTTTGAAGCAGGTAAGCAATTATGTTATGCATTATATTGCAGGTTTTGCTTCTGGACGATGAAAGAATATATTTTGATTTTTTCAGCTGCTTTTATCCTCTTTGTTTCTATTGGTATATCATTTTGGCTTGTAACAGACAAATTGATTAGAAGAAATAAAAAAATAAATATGCTTTTTATAAGTATGCTTACTCTTGCAGCAGTTCCTTTAAGTTTACTGACCATTCAATTAAGCCCGGGCTTTGGCTCTCAAACGGATTGGGTTGATACGGTAAAGATGGGTTATCCCATATTCTGGATAACGCTATTGCTGGGTTTTTCCGGAATAATAATAGCAAGACAAAAAATTAACCCTTTTTATTAAACCGGTGTCCTGTAGAATAAACCTGCACTTTTATTATCTTTAACAGCATAACATTCTAATATGAAAATAATAAGACCTCTCACTCTCCTTTTGCTTGCATCAGCAACTTTCCTTTCAGCCTGTTCTGTCAGAAAGGAAAATAAAGAGCTTGCATCTGCAAGTTATGTTCCCGACTCGCAGGACTTATATGATACTGTTGTTAAGCTTGACAGTGTTTTTTTCGGTGCTTATAATACCTGTGATATGGAGAAACAGTCAGCGTTTTATTCGGACAGTATTGAATTCTATCATGATAAAGGGGGATTGATGACGTCTAAGAAAGAGATTCTGGATGGAACGAGGAAGAATATATGCGGCAAGGTAAGCAGGGAGCTGGTTAAGGGGAGTATAGAAGTATATCCAATTAAGGGTTATGGTGCGGTGGAAATGGGGTTGCATAAATTTCATAATAATACAGAAAAGGAAAGCACACCGTCTGATGCCGGAAAATTCGTAATTATATGGCAAAACAAAAATAATGAATGGATAATCAGGCGGGTGATTAGTCTGCATTAAGGTTTAGGTAATTGATTCCAATAAAAATTACTTCTTTACGTTTGAGTTGAAAACTCAAAACATTTATTCGTTTAATTGTATGAAACCTGCATCTCTTTTAGTTGTAGTTATCTCGCTCATGTTGTCTTCCACATTTTTTGAAAAAACCGCACTGGTTAATAGCACTGCTGGTAATCAATCGCAGATTAAGATTGATAGTTCTGAATTCAGAAAGGAATTTCTAACACAGATCAATGAAATCAGGGCAAAGGGCTGTCATTGCGGAGATAAGTATATGCCGCCTGCGGCGGCCCTTTCCTGGAATGATCAATTAGAATCTGCAGCAGCGGCCCATGCAAATGATATGGCCAATAAAAAGTATTTTAATCATATCGGTCCTGATAAAAAGACGGTGAAGGACCGTATTGTAGAAGCGGGATATGATTTCTCCGGTTATCGCAGTTATGCTGTAGGAGAAAATATTGCTTTTGGACAGCGTTCTGTCAAGGAAGTAATGATAGGCTGGATTAAAAGTCCGCATCATTGTGAAAATTTAATGAATCCGGAATTCAAAGAGGTGGGTGTGGCAGAAAGCAACAGGTATTGGGTTCAGGATTTTGGAAAGAGGGTTCCGCTTTAGATATCTTTTAACGCAAGTTCCTTTACGAAAGACCCTGCTGGGACAGATCGAAATTCATAAACTACTTACCTAAATAAAATACATTCGCTTTAATCACAAATATTACTAATTTTGTTAGTAATGAGGCGTTCAGGAAGTGCAGATTTACCTTTACATTATGGTTATGTTCCGCAATGGCTTACCCAGCGGATGGCAAGACTGGGCCTGGCAATTACAGAGGCCATTATTACAGAGTATGGCCAGGCAGAAGTACTGCGAAGACTAAGTGATCCGTTTTGGTTTCAAAGTCTGGGGGCTGTAATGGGTATGGACTGGCACTCTTCGGGAATTACTACTTCAGTAATGGCGGCGCTTAAACATGCTATTAATCCGCATTCTAAAGAATTAGGGATTTACATCTGCGGAGGTAAGGGAAAACATTCAAGGGAAACCCCAAACGAACTGATGAGAATTGGGG
>JBASZP010000373.1:0-3363 GCA_049660965.1 Daejeonella sp.
ATGCCGATCCCAACCCCGCCCCGCCCGAACCTGTTTTTTGGGATGAGAACACGCAGAAAATAGTCAAAGAATATATTAAACTGCGCTATCGCTTTCTGCCTTATAATTATAGTCTGGCTTTTGAAAACTCCAGGAGCGGCAGGCCTTTGGCTATGCCTGTAAACTATCGTGAACCCAATAATGCCAGGTTAAAAAGTGTGGATGACGAATATTTATGGGGAGATGACCTTTTAATTGCACCAATTTATGAAAAAGGAAAAACAGAACGTCAGGTTGTTTTCCCCGAGGGTAAATGGCTTGATTACCTCAGCGGAAAAGTGTATACCGACTCTGCCATAATTACAGCTGATCTAAGCACTCTGCCAATCTTCGCTCGTTCAGGGAGTTTTATACCCATGACCAGGGATATGCAGAATACTGATAATTATACAAGTGATACACTGCTCGTGAAGTATTTTCCGGATGCTGAAACACAGGCAAGTTTTACTTTATATCATGATGATGGGAAAGACCCCAAGGCTTTACAAAACGATTATGAAGCATTGATCTTTACCGACAATTACCAAAAAATACCCAATACAATTAATCTAATGAGCTCAAAGCCCGGTAAAAAGCGGGAGATCTATTTCGAGATTTTTAATGTGAAAAAACCTTTCCGAATTTATTTTAATGATAATAACCTGATTCTGTTAGGGACAGAAGACCAGCTAAACAAGTATACTAATACGGCCTGTTATGATCCATTAACACAAATTCTAAAAATTCATATCACTAATTCCGGTGAAGAACAGGTTTTAAATTTTGATTAACCGCTTGTCCGGATTTATGTATAATCCGGGCTTAATATAATTGAGGATTTGTAATCCGACAGAAATAAAAGATTAACAAAAAGATCAACCAGAATAATCAATCATGAAAAAACTCATTCTACTAATCCTGCCCCTGTTTACTCTTTGCAGCTTTGCCCAGCAAAAAGAAAAGCAGGCTATTTTAAACCTGCTGGAAGAACAACGCCTGGCCTGGAACAAAGGTGATTTGGAAGGATATATGCAGGGTTACTGGAAATCGGACAGCCTGGTATTTGTTGGTAAAAGCGGACCTAAGTACGGCTGGCAAACCACGCTGGATAATTACAAAAAAGGCTATCCTGATAAAGAGGCTATGGGATTTTTAAGCTTTGATATTAAAGAAGTGCGGATGCTTGATCAAAATAATGCATTTGTTTTAGGTGCCTGGCATTTAAAACGGAATAAAGATGAACCTAAAGGTTATTTTACATTGCTCCTTAAAAAAATAAAAGGACAATGGAAAGTGGTAACGGATCATAGCAGCTGATCATCATGATGGAAAAATCAATATACCTCTTAATCAATAATTCTGTTTCAGCAGGTAAATGCTTCAAAATAATTACCAGAACAAAACCTTAAATCAAGACCCTTACATTCACCACATCCGAGTAGAGACCGGTAAGTTCATCATTCTTAATATACCGAAGACGATAATAGCGCATTTCAATCACGCCCGCCACCTGGTTAGGACGTGTATCTTCAAAAGGCGAGCGCATATCGGTACCAATCTCTTCAAAGTCAGTTCCGTTTAACGAAGCATACACCAATACCCCGTCCATAGTGCCCTTTACCCATTCTATCAATACTTTTTCAGGCAATACTGTAATGCCCGGGATAACAGGCTTAGCCTCACGTGGATTTGCAGGGGTTTTCTCTTTTCGGATACCAAAATCCATTGCGTCCGCTTCGTCGAAATTATCCAGGTCAGTAACCCGTTTCATCTCCCGCAGCAGCTCAGTTTTAGCCTTAAAAAACAAATCAGATTTAGCTTTTACCAGGGCTTTGACTCTCTGTTGCGCCTCATCTGATTTTAATTTTGCCTCCGGGATACCTGTATTATATTCATTCAGTTTCTCAAGCAATTCGGCCGATACCCCATATTTATCCGCTAACGCAGAAAGTTTTTTGACAACATTGTCATAATAAGAGGCTACATCAGCATCATGCCGGGGATAATAAATCGCTTTTTTTGTGTAAGCCATAGTCTATTCAATTAAGGTGGAAGAAGCCTTTTTCAAGCTTAGCGGAACTTCCATCAAGCTTCATGTTATCATTTGTAAGCTTCATATAGTCATTATTAAGCTTGATATTATCACTTGCAAGCTTAATATTGTCATTTTTAAGCTTTATATTATTATTTTTAAGCTTCGTAGTATCAATTGCAAGCTTGATGTAGTTATTTGTAAGTTTTATATTTTCATTTACAAGCTTCATATTACAATTTGTAAGCTTGAAGGAACCTTTATCAAGATACGATTTTACTAAAATAACATTACTATTTAATACATAGTGTTGAAACGATAATTATGGAAACATATTTTATAATTTATTACTTTATTCCGTGGTAATACCATTATTAAACGTCAAAAGACAATTCCAATCGGAATTGAAGGAGGGCTGGTTATTTACATGGACGTAATAAAAAGAATTGGAAGATACCTAGGTTTAGCCAAAAATCAATTCTGGCATCTGATCCTTCGGTTAAATAATTATTAATGCTTTTTTAATTTAATCACCATTCGGAATCTTAAACTAGAAGGACTATTTGCTGTTAGGATTAGCTAGATTTTCAATTATAGCAATTGTATTATCAATATATCTTCTGACTATTCCAGATGCAGAAAGATAAAATTTATTAAGTTCTTCCGCTATTTCTTCCGCCGTGAATTTCTTAATGGGGTCAACCCAATTAATAATTAAATGTGTTGCTGATCCTCCTTTTAATGGAACTTTCATTCTTTTTATCCATTTATTATTTGATCCTTTTAAATTCTGTAATTTCTTTTCAATTTGATTGTCAAGTATGCAACCATACATTTGAAGTTCCTCTTGTAAAAGAAATGCATCAATCATCCCCTTTCCAAAAAATATTGATTTATCAAAATTTGCACTAATCATTCCGTATGAAAGTGCTCCCTTAATGGGTATATTTTCTTTAAAACATTTAGAAATAAACCAAGCGGAAGTTAGGAGTAAATAATTTAGTGTAGTAGAAGAGTTATCTTTTGTGACAAAAAGAATAGAGTCGGAAAATATAATAACTCTTATCTTTTTATCTTTTTCAAGAGTACTTTCATTTCCATTATTATTTACTTCTTCTACAATTTGATGAAGAGTGTTCATTTTTTTCTTAACAAATTCATGTTGATTTCGGTAAACCAGATTTTTAAAACCCATCATATCGAAAAAGCCAACATATCTTTCACATGATTCTTTCCAACTCATACATTGCTTTATTTTAACTAAAAAATTTCATCATCCCTATTCTATAGGCTAATGTAAGCGATAATATTCA
>JBASZP010000374.1:0-7916 GCA_049660965.1 Daejeonella sp.
TCTCCAGTTCAAAGGAAATACCTTTTACCGCTTCAAACCAGCCATTTTCTGTATGAAAACTAACTCTTAAATTTTTAACGCTGATCATTAACTGACAAGAGTAATCAAATTATCGGGAATTGAGGGCAGGTATTTAAAGCGCATTAAAAGCTGTGCAGTAGTAATTACATCTTTCTGACAATATATTCTAATCCGTTCCAAATCTTTATCAACCCAGTAAACACGGTGCACATCACTTCCGCTGATATCATCTTTAGGGGTTTTAATATTAAATATAGCGGCTAATAAACTAAGCGAAGTATAATGTTTATAATCGCCGAATTTCCATAAGTCCAGAGTATCTAAATGATTAATTTCCCAGGGTTTTTTACCGCTTAGCTTAAGCTGACTGGGTATTTCTATGGCATTGATCAACATACGGCGGCATAAATACGGAAAATCAAATTCTTTACCGTTATGTGCACAAAGAATTAATGAATCCGGCTGTTTTTTAAGCACCTCACAAAATTCTGTCAGTAAAGCTTTCTCATCATCATTGCAAAAGGATTTAACCCGTAAACCCGTTTCCATATTTTTACTGGTAAACATACCTGCGGAAATGCAAATGATCTTCCCAAACTCCGCCCAAATGCCTGCTTTTGGATAATATTCCGCAGGACTTTCTCCATCACGGCGCTGGTATTGTGTTTTTTGCTCCCATAGTTCAGAAAAATTTTGCGGCATTTCTTCGTATGAAGAATACTGCGGTACGGTTTCAATATCAAGAACCAGAATTTGCTGGAAGTCCAGATTGTCTAACATAAATTTTTAAATTTTTGCAAGGGTAAGATAAGTATAAAGATTGTGATTTTAATCAAAAAATCCTTATGTTTTGAAACTGTGATTTTTTTAAATAGATCATTTTATCTACTGAAAGAAGGCTCAATATACTTGTATTAACACATCAGTTGGGATATTTAGCGTGTCATGCAATTGACGGATCATTTCCAGTGATAGTTTTCTTTTCCTGTTCAGAATTTCGCTTGCCCTGCTTTTTAAGCCCACAATGTTTGCTAAATCTGTTTGATTATACCCCATTTGTTCCATCCTGAACTTTATAGCTTCAATCGGGTCAGGCAAACCCAGGGGGAAATGTTCATTTTCATATTGGTCTGTTAAAATCCCTAATACTTCAAGCTCATCACCTTCAGGAGAACCTTTTACTGAATCAAAAATTAGCTCCAGTCTTTTTAATGCCTGATAATAGTCTTTCTTTGTTCTTATTGGTTTTATATCCATATCTTAAATTTTGTTAGCGTTTATCTTATCATATTCTGCATGTGTGCCTACAAACCTGATCCAAATTAGTTGATATTCATAATTTATTTTTACAATTAGCCAGTAGTTATTTCCTTTAATATTAAATACAACACGATTATCCGGTAAAATGCTTGCACTTGGGTATGCTTCTTTAATGTCATTTGGATTTAACCAGGCTGCTTTACTTGTTTCCTGAAACCAGGATTTTAACTGTTGCTCACAATCTCCATGAAGTTCCCAAAAGTCTCTAAGTGTTTTCTTTGCAATTACTCTCAACTCTTATTTTTTATCAAAAATAATAAAAGTTCCCCATTTGGGAATTTTTATTTGATGTTTCTATACAATTAGTTTTAGTAGAATAACTAAGATATCATTGACTTATTCAACTTTTGATAACACCGACCAGACATAAATAACTATGATAGAATTAATATTAATTTTACCAGATGATTAACCAGCAAAATGGCAGTATTGATTTAAACCAATCGTTTTTACTTTTTCCCGGTCTGCATCTTAAAGAATTGGAAAAGAGCGCCTTTTATTTAAAAGAAAGAAAAATCTGGAAGAGATCGCAGTATTTATTAAACCTCGTGCACTCATTTTTTCCTAAAGCGTGGGATGATCCATTTACTAGATTAAGTATAGATTTTATACTGGTTTCTTTTCGCCCCTCACATATTGTCTCTGTTCAGAGAGTAACATTAGATCCATTTATAGCCCCCGGTTTGGAAGGGAAATTTTACCGTGCAGGACATATCCGAATGGGTATGAAACTGTTTTTTCATAAAAGTTTATTAAAGCAAATACACCTTTGGTTTGGAGATGAAAATATAACCGGATGGGACGATGTTTATAAAAACATTCCGGATTATGGCATAGCAAAGGATTGTTTCTGGCATAAATTATTGGAGGCTGATTTGGGTAAGCCCCATTTTCAGTCAACTTTACAAAATGCTACCGTTAAAGTAAGTTATTCTTTTTCCTGGGGTAAAGTAGAATGGCAGACTGAGCCTAAATTTGGGGGAAATGATGAAATAGTTATAAACTATAATAACTAATCTGGTCAGCCACAATTACTCTAATATGCATATTAGATCTAAATATTTTCTCCGAAGATAGAATTCTTACTTGTATTTGTAATTAATATAACACAATACTAAACTTAAATTACGGTTTTGATGAAAACTGATTAGAGGAAAACAAGGCAAATCTTTGTCCGCATGGCATTGCCGAAGGTGGAAGTGTGGCAAAACTTTGTCCGCATGGCATTGCCGAAGGTGGAAGTGCGGCAAAACTTCGTTAGCATGGCATTGCCGACGATGGAAGTATGGCAAAACTTTGTCCGCATGGCATCGCCGACGATGGAAGTGCGGCAAAACTTTGTTAGCATGGGATTGCCGACGATGGAAGTATGGCAAAACTTTGTTAGCATGGCATTGCCGACGATGGAAGTGTAGCAAAACTTTGTTAGCATGGCATTGCCGACGGTGGAAGTGCGGCAAATACTTGTCCGCATGGCATTGCCGAAGGTGGAAATAGTGCAAATATTATTATTCTATATCAAAAGTGATATGAATTAACTGTATTGCAATTTATTTTTGCTTTGTGAGGTAAGATGTGGTATTTTTTGCTCAGCGCTGTTAGTTTAACAGTTATCCGAAAGAAAAAGATCAATTAAAAGTGTACCCAGAGGGATTCGAACCCCCATCAGCAGAACCGGAATCTGCAATTCTATCCATTGAACTATGGGTACAGTGAAAGGCCAAAAGTAGCAACAATTTTTTAATTCTTCAGGGATTAGTACATAGCCTAAACGTTAAACCTGAAATGCATAATATCACCGTCTTCAACCAGATAAGTTTTACCCTCTACACTTAACTTACCGGCTTCCTTACAGGCAGCTTCTGTTCCTAAGTTTACGTAATCCTGGTATTTAATAACCTCAGCCCGTATAAAGCCTTTTTCAAAATCAGTATGAATAACACCTGCCGCCTGTGGCGCAGTAAAGCCCTGCGTAATCGTCCAGGCTCTTACTTCCTGTACACCTGCCGTAAAATACGTGGCCAGGTTTAATAATTTATAAGCAGCCTGTATTAATTTGGTCACTCCCGATTCGCTTAAGCCGAGATCCTCTAAAAATAGCTGGCGTTCTTCATAACTTTCCAGCGAAGCGATTTCCGCTTCTATCTGTGCAGATATTACCAGCACCTCAGCGTTTTCATCCTTTACCGCTTCACGAACCCGGTTCACATAATCATTGCCCGTAATCACCGATTTCTCATCTACATTACAAACATACATGACCGGTTTTTCAGTTAATAAATAAAGATCTGCGATAAACTCCCTGTCCTCCTCAGAAACCGGGGCGGTGCGTACTGATCTACCAGATTCTAAATGACTTTTAACGATATTACAAACCTCATAAGCTTTTTTAGCATCCTTATCACCACCCGTTTTGGCCATTTTCTCTACTTTCTGTATCTTTTTGCCAACCGTTTCCAGGTCTTTAAGCTGAAGTTCCGTATCAATAATTTCCTTATCCCTGATCGGGTCAACAGAACCATCTACATGAATCACATTATCATCATCAAAGCAACGTAAAACATGAATAATAGCGCTTGTAGCACGTATATTTCCTAAAAACTGGTTGCCTAAACCCTCACCTTTACTGGCCCCCTTTACCAAACCCGCAATATCTACAATTTCAATGGTGTTAGGCTGTACCTTATTGGGTTTTACCAATTCAGCAAGCTTGTTTAAACGTTCATCAGGTACCGTAATTACCCCGATATTAGGTTCAATAGTGCAAAACGGAAAGTTAGCCGCCTGCGCTTTTGCATTAGACAGGCAATTAAAAAGAGTTGATTTACCCACATTTGGTAATCCTACTATCCCGCATTGTAAAGCCATATTTTTAGTTATTAAGTCCGGCCAAAATGCCGGACAGTTCTTAAATGATTAATAAATTTTTATAAAATAATTGATGTAGTAAACGAATTGATTACTATAAATATCCCGAACTAAACAGCGCTGATAGCCAGCAAATAAAAAACAGAAAGGCCCTATTCAGCCTTTCTGTTTCTGTTCATGATAATTGAAATCTCTTACAAGCCTTTAAGCTGTGCATTGATCTCGTCAACTTTTGCCTGGTTTCTTTTAATAATATGATAAGTCCTTAAATTTTCTAAAGCCATTTTAGATTTAGGATTTAAAGTTGCAGATTTTGAAAGATAGGGTAGTGCTGCATCAAATTCTGCATTCGCTATCTTCATCATCTCATCATATTCCTTTTGTTTATTTTGAGGTAATTTATTCGCTTTATTGTATGTATCAATCCCCCTGTTAAGGATTAAACCGCCTAAATTAATATTAGCTTCTACAAATTCAGGGTCAATTTGCAATGCTTTTTTATAAGCTTCTTCGGCTTTTGTATTATCGTTAGCAGCACTATAAGCAATTCCTAAATAAAACGCATATAGTTTATTATTAGGGTCTTTTGCGGCCTGTGCAGATATTTTATCAATTACTTCTTTCTGCTTTCCGGTCATTAAGCTTAATTCAATTTCCTGTGTGGCCAATGCCGAATTATTAAATTTAGCATTTCCTTCTGAAGCTACCTTTAATGCCGCAGTTGTATCGCCCTGTATAGTATATAATCTGGATAAGTCTAAATAAATTTGAGGGTTTACAGAAAAACCGGTTTTAGTTAAGGCCTCATACTTTTCAATTCCTCCTTTATAATTCTTAGCGCTGATGGCTGACAGGCCCGCATAATACAAAGTGGTGGTATCTTTACGATAATTTAAAGAACTATTAAACGAGTTATAAGCTTCATCAAATTTATTGGCCTGATAATATCTTACCGCCCGGTTAAACTCATATTGTCCAAGTAATCCCGAAGCCCGTTCCAGGTCAGTTTTATTTTGCCCTTTAGTATCCAACTCACCCGCTTTGTTATAAGCCGCTATAGCCTCCATATAAATGGGCTTAGATGTTTCAGCCGCTGTATCTGCAATGGCCATATCTGCATAAATTAATGCTTTATACGTCCATGCAGCCGGATCACTTGCCGTTTTTGCATTAACAACTGCTTTATCAATAGATTTTTTAGCTGTTTGCAGATTACCCATGCCTAAAGTAGCAGAATTTGCACCTTGCAGGGCAACATACTGTTCATAATTCTTTTTAGCGCTTGAAATTTCCCCTTTTTGGGCAAAAGCAATAAGAGATGACCCTGCTAAAGCAAAGGCCAAAATAAATGGTTTAGTTTTCATGTTGTTATAATTTAAGTGAAGTGTTTTAAAGTTCCTAATTTTAATCAATTTCTTTACCACATTTTATTTTTTTGAAATAAGTTTGTTTAAAATGGGTAATATATCAAATTACTATTCATTATTCTCTGTTTCCGGATTAGTATTTTCATCTCCTCCTATATTATCATTTAGTTCATCAGTACCATCCACACCATCTTCTTCTGCTTCATGCTCCACCTTAGCTATAGAGGCAATAGAATCATCACCCTTAAAAGTAATTAAACGCACACCCTGTGTAGCACGTCCCATTACCCTCAGATCACTTACCCCAATCCTGATTACAATGCCAGATTTGTTAATGATCATGAGATCATCCGCGTCAGTTACATCTTTAATAGCTACTAACTGACCAGTCTTTTCAGTCACATTAATGGTTTTAACACCTTTACCCCCACGATTAGTTACGCGATAATCATCAATATCAGTACGCTTACCATAACCTTTTTCTGAAACTACCAAAACAGTAATCTCCGGATTATTAATACTGATCATGCCTACTACTTCATCTTTCTCACCTGCTAAAGTAACTCCACGTACACCCGTTGCAGTACGTCCCATCGGGCGAACCTTAGATTCGTTAAAACGAATGGCACGTCCGGAACGTAAAGCCATTACAATTTCGCTGTTACCATCCGTCATACATGCTTCAAGGAGCTGATCACCTTCATTAATATTAATGGCATTAATGCCATTAGCACGCGGACGGGAATAAGCCTCAAGAGATGTTTTTTTGATAGTACCTTTTTTAGTACACATCATAATAAAGTTGTTCTCCAGGTATTCCTGGTCTTTTAAATTCACAACCTTTATATAAGCTTTAATATTTTCCTCTTTCGGGATGTTGATCACGTTTTGTATCGCACGTCCTTTACTGGTACGTGTGCCTTCCGGTATTTCAAATACACGCAGCCAGAAACAACGCCCTGTTTCCGTAAAGAACAACATGTAATTATGGTTGGAGGCAATAAGCATGTGCTCAATAAAATCCTTATCACGAGATTGCGATCCCATTGAACCTTTGCCACCTCTGCCTTGTTTACGATATTCTGTTAAAGCAGTTCTTTTAATATAACCTTCATGCGAAATGGTAATAACTACTTCTTCATCCTCAATAAAATCTTCCATCCGCATATCTTCAGCAGAATGGGTAATAGATGTTCTGCGTTCATCACCATATTTCTCCCGTATTTCAATTAGTTCATCTTTAATGATCTGCATCCGCAAACCTTCATCAGCCAGAATGGAATTCAAATAATCAATGGTTTTCATTAATTCGGCATATTCTTCCTTAATCTTATCCCGTTCAAGGCCTGTTAAACGACGCAGGGTCATATCAAGAATAGCACGTGCCTGTATATCAGATAAAGCGAAATTCTCCATCAAACCCGTACGGGCATCTTCCGGAGTATCGGATGCTCTGATCAGCTTAATTACTTCATCCAGATGATCTAAGGCGATTAATAAACCTTCCAAAATATGAGCCCGCTTTTCTGCTTCGGCCAGGTCAAATTTTGTACGTCTGATCACCACTTCATGCCGGTGATCAACAAAATGCCTGATCATATCTTTCAGGTTCAGCATCATTGGCCTGCCATGTACAAGCGCAATATTGTTTACACTAAATGATGTTTGAAGAGCGGTATATTTAAACAGGTTATTTAAAACGATGGACGCATTTGCATCACGTTTAATTTCATAAACGATACGCATTCCGTCACGGTCAGATTCGTCACGTATTTCAGATATTCCTTCCAGTTTTTTCTCGTTGACCAATTCAGCTGTACGCTCAATCATATTGGCTTTGTTTACCTGGTACGGAATTTCATTCACAATGATACGTTCCCGGTCATTTCCGTAAACTTCAATTTCGGCTTTTGCACGCATCACCACACGTCCGCGACCAGTTTCAAAAGCTTCCTGAACACCCGCGTATCCATAGATAATACCACCCGTTGGAAAATCAGGGGCTTTAACATGCTGCATTAACTCCGGGATAGTTACCTCGTTATTTTCTATATAGGCTACTGTGGCATTAATAACCTCTGTAAGATTATGAGGAGCCATATTGGTGGCCATACCCACAGCAATACCCGATGCACCATTTACTAATAAATTAGGGATACGTGATGGTAAAACGGTTGGTTCCTGCAGGGTATCATCAAAGTTTAACTGATAATCAACGGTTTCCTTATTGATATCAGCAAGCATTTCTTCAGCGATCTTTTTCAAACGGGCCTCAGTATAACGCATCGCAGCCGGGCTGTCACCATCTACTGAACCGAAATTACCCTGACCATCTACCAT
>JBASZP010000375.1:0-14586 GCA_049660965.1 Daejeonella sp.
TATTGTACCGCCTACCATCAATCATTTTACCGATGATCCCGCAATTGATCCAAAATTAAATTTAACATTTAATACGCCGCAAAAAAGAATAGTCAAAACTGCTCAAAGTAATACGTTTGGGTTTGGCGGGCATAATGCTTCGGTTATATTTACAAAATATCAGGAGTAATATCTATCTCCATGCCTCATTTAATAATTAATAATGAAAGGTGCTTCAACCTTAAAATTCATTAATGCCATTCTTAAAACTATATAAACTTCACTTATCTCCCCAGCGGAAATTTATTAGGGTTTTAAAGAATTTATTAGGGTTTGTGCCCGGTAATTTAAGTTTATATCGCATGGCATTCCGGCATCGTTCTGCTGCTGTTACCTTAAAAAATGGTTCTAAAAATAGTAATGAACGTTTAGAGTTTTTAGGCGATGCAGTTTTAGGGTCTGTTATAGCTGAGGTTTTATTTAAAATGTACCCCTATAAAGATGAAGGCTTTCTTACAGAAATGCGCTCTAAAATTGTAAGCAGGGTTAACTTAAATCAATTAGCGAAAAAATTAGGTTTTGATGAACTAATAGAATTTGATAATCGCATGGTAAATTATCCCAATAGAACAGGTTCTTTACTTGGTGATGCATTTGAAGCCATAATTGGGGCTGTTTACATGGATAAAGGCTATAACTTTACCCGTGAATTTATTATTTCCAGGATTATTAAACCACATGTAGATATTCACACCTTAGAACTTACCGAAACAAATTTTAAAAGTAAACTAATAGAGTGGGCCCAGCGACAAGGGAAGAATATTACATTTGAAGTGATCGAAAATGGCGAGGGTGAGAACGCAAAACTCTTTACCATACAGGTAAATATCGACGGAGAAAATTGTTCGATAGGGCGTGATTACAATAAAAAAAATGCAGAAAAATTAGCGGCAGAAAGAGCTTGTGAGGTTTTGGGAATATAAAGGAACCTATAAAGATGGCTAAAATCAAGCTAAGAAAAATTGTGACTGAAGCCGGAATATACTTATGGCATCGGAAACATAATCACATGATGGATAATGGAGTAAAATTATGTCAGGAACAGTTAACCATTTATCTGGAAGGCTATAAAAAAAGTCCCTTAAGGGTATATTTTACAGAAAGTGATAATAAAATCAGAGAATCGGGTACGGGAAAATGGTGTGTGGGTTATCCTGAAGCCGGTGTAATTTGGTTATATGAACAAAATAACACCGAAATGATCTATATTAATTTGAATAGGCCGGCATTTATAGTTAAGCTCATCGAATTTTTTATAAAAGAAGGATGGAAACCAAAACAGCTCGATTTACCATTTGAAATTAAGGAAGGCCTTAAATTTTTGGAAATAATGGATTTACCGTATGAATCCTATTGATGCAGCATCCGTAAATAATAAATGGAATTTACTATTCTATGATCTTTTCGCTTAAATCCGGAGCTTTGGGAAGTTTAGGTAAATTATTTGAAGGCCGGCCTGCCGCGTCAAAAGTTAAGGCTGATTTTCTGATATAATTGATAAGATCATAATTGTTCCATCTTGATAATTGATCATAATCAGGCCGGTACAAATCCATAAAGTTTTGAAGATCATTTCCTTCATATTGGGTAAGTGATTTTACTGCATAAGAATTAAATCTTCGGTCAATTTCTGATTGCTGCAATTCCCTGTAATAATATTTATTAAACCGTCTTGCCCGAGCCGGAGTTTTTCCGAATAATTCATATAAAGCTGTAATTGGTGTAAAAACAAATGAGAGAAGTGGAGGTTTACCGCCATAATAAGAACCCTTGCTACGATATTGCTTTTTAACTTCGTCCAGTTCCTTTTTTTTAGATTGACCAATAACCCTGACTTCGTTTAGCTGAATAGGTTTGGCTAACTGAATAACCATGTCCTGGGAAGAGGAAACAACAACCGATACATCTGTAAATCCTTCTTTAGATATTTTTAATGTATCACCAACAAATGCGTTTATTGCGAATAACCCTAATCCATCACTTTGCGAAACAAACGAACGGTTTATATTATTAATTCTGGCTTGCGGCACACGGGCTGAGGAACCTTTTTCAAAAATTACCCCTTTTATATTACCACTTTGAGCCCATGCCTGAAACGCCAGATTGATAGAAATAAAAATGATTACTGAACAAACAAGTTTCATTTGTAGAAGGGTATGCCGTAAATTTAATCAAATGGTAGCTCAGGTAATTGTGAAAATATGTTAAATAAACCAGCCAAATAATTATTAGACAGATATCAGAATGCGCATCTAACCCTTTTGCCAATTAATATTATCTTTGCCCGATGATAAAATCCATGACCGGGTATGGTTTAGCAAGTACTGATTTTGAACAAGCAAAATATACCGTTGAAATAAAGTCATTAAACAGCAAATTCCTCGAACTCTCTTTAAAATTACCCAAGGCTTTTACTGATAAAGAATTTCTGCTCAGAAGTGAATGCAGTAAGCAAATAGAACGGGGTAAAGTTAATGTCAGCATATTGGTTGAAAACGCCGAAACCACAACAAAAACATCTTCAATTAATCAGGATTTATTAAAACACTATTACAATCAGCTAAAAACAGCCTCTGCTGATCTGGAAGCTGCTCCATCAGATTTATTCCAGCTCGCCCTTAATTTTCCTGAAGTTATTCAATATGAAACAGATGAGGTAAGCGAGGATGAATGGAAAACAGTATATAAAACCTTTGAAGAAGCTTTGTCGGCATTTCAAAATTTCCGTCAGGATGAAGGTAATACACTAAAACAAGATCTGATATTGCGTATTAATAATATTTTAGAAGGGATGAGGCTGATAGTTATTCATGAACCTGATCGTCTGGTTTTAGTACGCGAACGTTTAAATAATTTTCTGCAAGACGCGGTTGGCAAAGAGCACATAGACCATAACCGCTTTGAACAGGAGCTGATCTATTATATTGATAAGCTGGATATTACTGAAGAAAAAATCCGTTTAAAAAGCCATTGCGATTACTTCTTAGAAGCATTGAAAGATAAAGATGCGAACGGTAAAAAACTGGGGTTCATTTCCCAGGAAATAGGACGTGAAATTAATACCATGGGCTCTAAAGCTAATGACGCCAAAATACAACACCTGGTAGTTGGAATGAAAGAGGAGCTTGAGAAAATTAAAGAACAATTATTAAATGTATTATAGGTTGCGGGCTATACGACTTTTCATTCACGTAATTTTCAACCTCCGGTTTTTAATTTAAAAAATGAAAAAAGGTAAACTCATTATATTTTCAGCTCCTTCAGGCGCAGGTAAAACTACCATAGTTCATCATTTATTGGAGAAAATGCCGGACCTTAAATTTTCTATTTCGGCCACAACCCGGCCTAAAAGAGGAACTGAAGTAAATGGAAAAGACTATTACTTTATAAGTAAAGAAGATTTTTTGCATAAAATTGCCCAGAAAGAATTTGTTGAATTCGAAGAAGTTTATTCCGGAACTTTTTACGGAACCCTGCGTTCAGAGATTGAACGCATTTGGGGTGAAGGAAAAAATGTAATTTTTGATATTGATGTAGAAGGAGGTTTGCATTTAAAAAAGAAATATGGCGAGGATGCTTTAGCTGTTTTTGTACAACCCCCTTCATTAAACGTATTAATTAAACGCCTGACTGACCGCGGAACAGATAATAAAGAAAAACTTGCGGAAAGGATTAAAAAAGCAGATAAGGAACTACAATATGCCGATCGTTTTGATGTGATCCTTAAAAATAATGATCTGGAACCCGCCTGTAATGAAGCATATAATTTAGTTTGTGATTTTTTAACTAAAGAATAAGCGTTTTGATCTTTAATCCTTCTTCCTAAAAGTAATAAAAATGAAAATTGGCCTGTTCTTTGGTTCATTTAACCCCATACATACCGGGCATTTAATTATTGCCGGTTATATGGCAAACTATACCGATCTAAACCAGGTCTGGCTGCTTGTTTCGCCACATAATCCATTAAAAGAAAAAGGCGACCTGATTAATATGTACGATCGCCTCGAAATGTGTAAACTGGCGGTAGAAAATGCAGATCATATCCGTGTAAGCGATGTTGAATTAAAACTTCCGCAACCTTCCTACACTATTGATACCCTTACCCATCTCCACGAGAAATATCCTGAACACCAGTTTAGCCTGATTATGGGTTCAGACAATCTTATTTCATTAAAAAAATGGAAGAATTATGAGATCATCTTACGTGATTATCACATCCATGTTTATCCCCGGCCGGGATTTGAAGAGCATGAACTAACCAATCATCCTTCAGTAAGCGTCACAGAAACCCCTCTAATGGAATTATCGGCCACGTTTATCCGCGGAGCAATAAAAGAAGGGAAAAGCATCCGGTTTTTTGTGCCCGATACGGTATTAAAATTTATAGAAAGCAAAAGTCTATATCATTAAATACAACGGCTTATTCGATCAGCGCTTTTCAGACTTAATTCTTTTAGGCTTTGCCTGCTCTTCTCTCATTGCATAATCTTTATTCAGGTGGGCTTCTATTTGTTCCAGCCGTGTAGCGAACTCTTCTTTTTGTGCCAGCAACTCCTGCTTTAATGCCATATTCTCAGCCTTAAGTTCGGTAGTGCGTTTTTCCAGCGCCTGTATAGCCACCAGGTTAATGCCGTCAAAATCCGCCTGGTTAATAGTGGTATCATTGCCAATCGAACCAAAACTATCTTTACCAAAAGCGGCGAACAGATCCTGCGCCATAGGGCCGTAATGACGAAAGGTTTTAGCATCCTGTCCTTTATAATTCCAGCTGCTCAGCTTAAAGCCCGCTATTTTCTGCAGGAAATCTTCCCCGTTAACCGGTTCAAAGTTTTCTTTTTTATTTCTGTCGGAAATAGTTGACCAGGAATTACCTCCGGCTGCTATTTCAACTCCTACAGTACCAACACCCACTATATCAACAGCTGTAAACAATTTATACCCCCCTTTAAAACGCATCATCATTTGGTTGGGAGCATCATTATTAGTAGCATTAAAAACGCCGTTATTTGGCAAATCGCCAATACTAAATGATCCTGCCTGGTTATTTGTAGAAACATAGTTTCCCATTGCCGTAGAATAATCACCGCTGGCTTTTGTTGCATTTCCCATTGCCGTAGAAATGTAACCACTAGCTGTACTGAAACTTCCTATTGCTGTAGAACTACCGCCACTGGCTACTGTATTGTCACCAATTGCTGTAGAATAAGTATTACTGGCGACGGTTTGATATCCCATTGCCGTAGAATAATAATTACTGGCTGTGGTTTGGTATCCCATTGCTGTGGAAACTTCTCCGTTGGCAGTGGTTTCTCTTCCTATTGCTGCAGAATAGGTGCCGCTGGCTATAGTTTCTCTGCCCATTGCTGTAGAATAATGCCCGAGGGCCTGGGATTTAAATCCTGTTGCTATAGAATTAGTACCGCTGGCAGTTGTTTCTCTTCCCATTGCCGCAGAAGCGTCACCCGTAGCTATAGTATTGTAACCCATAGCCACAGATAGGTAACCCATATTTCCTTCATTCCATTGTATACCATCAACCATACCTGCCCTGAATGCAGCTTTATCAGGGTACCACATCATGCGCACACCGGCCCCTTCAACAGGAATAATTGTTGCAAAGCCACTATTATACATTCCTGTAGCTACAAAACCATTTATCGCATCGGTAGATACCGTAAAGCCATCATCCTGCAGGGTACTATTGCCCAGTGTAGTGGCATCCGTAAACTTGGCAATATAATTCACCGTTCCGCTAACAGCCCCGTTTCCTAATCCTGCCGGGCCGGTTTCTCCCTTATCCCCTTTGGTTCCGGCTAAACCGGGTTCCCCCTGCTCGCCTTTATCCCCTTTAAGTCCATTTGCGCCGGGGCCCCCGTCTGCTCCTGCCATCCCGGCCGGGCCAATTAATGATGTTCCGTTGGCGGGCCAGGTGTTTGCGACTTTAGGGCCAAACAGGGTAAAAGTGCTGGTATTTAAATAAAAATCCCCTTCAGCGCCATCCGCGGCAACAGGGTTGATCAATCCGCTTAAAAAGCGTTTACCCCCGCCTGCCTGTTGTATTTCTGTACTGCCGGCCAGTTTTTGCCATTGGCCATTACTAAAAAAATAGAAGCCGGCCGTATTATCCGTCTGGTAAACCAGTAAACTGTTTGCCGGGCCCGGAATTGCCGTACGCTCGGCAGCCGTCATACGCGGTATAAGCAGCCCTTTGGAACCGGAAATTATTTCCAGCTGTGCCGTGGGGTGAGGCGTCAAAGTACCTATACCTACCTGGGCTTTTGCGTTTAATACGCTGAATAGCGCTATAATGATGCAGGGTAATAATCTTTTCATACGTTCTGTATTAATGTATTGAAATTATAATTTACAAGTATAGCTAATTTTCAAGGATTTAAACCTGATCAACCCATGGCCAACCCGGTACTATAGTTAGTGGAATATTTTTGATATCCGGCTTTAAAACTTTTTTTAAAGCCATAAAAAAAACCGGCTGTTGCCGGCTCTTTTCGTTTCTTTTGCAGATTTTATAACGCTTCTTCTGTCGGTTTATCATTATCTACATTCAGCAGACTAAAGTTAAAGTAACTGTTAAAGGCCTCTGCATTCTCCAGGGTGTTCATCGCTATGCCTAATACACACTGTGTTAATAATAGGGTTAGTTCTTTACGGCTTTCCCTTAAACGGCTTTGAGTAGTCGATTTATCCGTTTTTTTCTCCACCTGTTCGTCCCGGGCATTGGTATACGCCGTTTGTAGGTCTGTTAATTCTGTTATAAAAGCGGCGCCGAGTTTTGCTTTATATTTATCCGCTGTGGCGGCATAGCCGGTCAGCAAAACCTTCATCCCCTCAACCGTAGCCTGGTTAAACTGGGTTAAACCCTGCGGATAAAACTCTACATAAGCAGCGCTGCCTTTTTTAAAGATGCTTTTTACGGTCCCTTCATGGGTCCGTATAAAATCCAGCGCATCATCATAAGCGTCCTGTTTGCTGATGGTACCTCCTTTCTGGAAGGCGCTTTTGCTGCTTAACTCGCCCAGGCCGTCTTTAAATTTCTGGTAAGCTGTTTCCAGCATGCTCATTTGGGGCGTTAGGGGTACAGGGTTTTTTGTTTTTTTATACCGGCCAATAAAATCGGAGGTAAATAAATTCAGCTCATTACGGCTGTAGTGACTGCTATTAAACAGATCACGGGTTAATCTTTCAAATTTCATATTCAAGAGAATTAGTTGTACCAAAAATAAAAAGGTGAAAGATAAAATCAAAGACATCAAAGAAATTATTTCAATCTGATCATTCTTTGGAAAACAGTATTACTGCGATCCCATCCTTTTATTGATTTAATTTTGGAACTATTATGTAAAATTTTACCATGCCATTCTACAATCGTGGAAGCACTGTGCAAAATTTTACCATGCCATTCTTCAACTGTGGAAGCGCTGTGTAGAATTTTACCATGCCATTCTTCAACTGTGGAAGCGCTGTGTAAAATTTTACCATGCCATTCTTCAACTGTGGAAGTATTATACTCTTTTGCAGGTTATGCTTTTCGGAAGCAAGGTCTATCTTTTATGCTTATACGCTTAAATACCTTTAGCAGGATGATGTGATCTGTATACCCGCAGTAAAAAAACAGGTTGCTGATGGTTGTTGAAACATTAAGTTATAGGATTGATTTTAATCTTTATATTTGAGAATTAAGGATATAAAGCGTTACTAATATAGAATTAAGACGCCTTTTTTAAATCGGAGTTCATAAAGCCAGACGTTAGGAATAATTCCACAATATATTATGCGGACAATAATAACAACAATATTCATTTACGTTTTTATAGCTACTTCTGTTGGACAGACTAACCAAAACACATTTGATCGAAAAGATAAAATAGCTATCCGAATCCCTTATTCTAAACTTGACACATTTTCAAAATGGTTCTATGATGGCTCATTTTATGAAAAGTCAAGAAAACAAAAGCAATTTGAATGTCTAAAAGGAACATATAAAAGCATCTCGAAAAATGTTGAAGTATGGATTTATAAACCTATTCACACAAAGCAGAAAAAATTCCCATTAATTATTTATAATAGGGGTGGTACAGGGAATTTTGGTTCATTAGAAGAAGTAGATTTAGTAAATTTTTATAAACTATCTTTAGCGGGTTATATAGTTATTGCAAGTCAATATCAGTTTATAGGAACTAATGGAAAGTACGATGAGATAGGTGGGAAAGACCTAAATGATATACTAAACTTAGCAAACGTTTACAAAGCATTACCATATATTGATACTCAAAACGTATTTATGCTTGGTATTTCTCGCGGTGGGCAAATGACCTATCAGGCATCAAAAGCTATGGACTTAAATGCTATTGCTGTTATAGGTGGTACTGCTGATTTTGAAATGCAATCTGCAAATCGACCTGAATTTCTAAATGGTTGGAATAATGACCCCAATCCTGACGATAACTATTTCGGATTAAAAAATATTTTACCCGAATTTGAAACTCATAAATATGAGTATTTTAGACAACGCTCCGCAACTTATTGGGCCGATAGTATTAAATCACCTGTACTCATTTTACATTCTCGAAAAGATCAAAAGGTTACGTGTAACCAAGTATTGAAACTTGCTAATCAACTTCAAAAATTTCAAAAAGAATATTCACTTATAATTTACGATCAGCAAAGTCATGCATTGCCTTTTAAATATTTTGACAGTTTTGATAGAATAATAAAATGGTTTGAAGAGCATAAGAAAAAAACTACCAAACTTGGCACAAGTATGTAGCGTTGCCTGTTAGAATATATTTACCTCCTGTGTTTGGAGGTTTGGGTGCTTGCGTCTATATTTGAGTTAGCGGCAATTGTAAAATGACACCGTAACAGACGAATAAAGACGACTAATGAGGTATCAAAACATAAGAGAAGAAGAACTTAAAAATAAAGTAGCACAAGACTACTTTTGGATATACGACTGCTCCAAAATAATTGGCAACGTTGACTTTAGTGTATGTATGCACCAGAGCCAAAAAGAATTATTTGAACAGGAATCTTTACTTTGGGCAGAGGCAAAAAAAGGTTCGTCAGATATTTATAATTCCATTGTTCAACTCATATTGACAATTGGTAAAGCAAGGACTTTTGACAAGTTTTTACCGCCAGCAATGTTAGGTGCATTTGACGGAGAAAAAATTGCATTCATTCCTTACAACGACATTCACGAAGTTTTTTATATAAACGACTTTAATTGGAATGTAACACCTTCAAACCACACAACGAAAGAGTTTAAACTCATTCACGAGAAAGTTAAGGCTGATATTGACAACAAAGCTTTACTCTTTAACTTTATCAATGACGACAGAGAGCTAAAGAAATTTATCAAAAAGAACTTCATTGTCGGAAAATTTGGGTTGACCAAAACCAAGATTGACAAAAACAATTTTATGGTTATTTACAACAAGTGGTTGCAAAATGTAAAGTCGACAATAGCGGTGAATTGGGCTGTTGCAAAAAAGAGCGGAATTATTGATGGTGAC
Source organism: Daejeonella sp. (assembly GCA_049660965.1). Classification (GTDB taxonomy): domain Bacteria; phylum Bacteroidota; class Bacteroidia; order Sphingobacteriales; family Sphingobacteriaceae; genus Daejeonella. Next base: position 9,573 of record JBASZP010000375.1, read on the forward strand.
TTTTATCTTGCCGACCTACTTTCTCACGAAAACAATACCTTAAAAGAAAAACTTTTTGTATTACTTAAACACGACCATTATGAGCTTGACCGAAAACTAAGCGAATCGGGTTTGTTTAGCCATAGTGAAACATCTTTTACCGACAAACAAGTTGCACACACTCAATTTTGGAATAAATACGACAGACCACCAAAAGAAGAATATTGGGACTATATTGTTGAAAGAAGAGATTTACTTGTCCCTCAAGATGTAAGAGAAAGAAAAGGAAGTTTTTTTACGCCACAAATTTGGGTAGAGCTTTCGCAAAAGTATTTAACAGACGTTTTAGGCGAAGACTGGCAAGACGATTATTACGTTTGGGATTGTGCCGGAGGCACAGGTAATTTGCTTACCGGATTAACAAACAAGTATAATATTTGGGTTTCAACCTTAGACAACCAGGATGTTGAAGTAATGCACGACCGGATAAAGAACGGTGCAAATTTATTAGACGACCACGTTTTTCAATTTGATTTTCTCAATGATGATTTTAGCAAACTACCTAAACCTTTACAGGACATCATTAACGACCCTGAAAAAAGGAGAAAACTAGTTGTTTATATTAATCCGCCATATGCTGAAGTTTCAAGTATAGGAGAGAAAGGCAAAGCGGGTGTTAATCAATCAAAATCTCACGACAAATATTCAGAAAGAATTGGAACGGCAGGCCGTGAAATTTACATTCTGTTTCTTGCGAGAATTTACGATGAAATTAATGGATGTCTTATTGCAGAATTCTCAAAGTTAAAGGCTTTACAAGGTTCCGCTTTTGGTGATTTTCGAAAATTCTTCAAAGCCGGGTTACTGAAATCATTCGTTGTTCCAGCTTGGACATTTGATAATGTGAAAGGGAACTTTCCAATAGGCTTTAAAATTTGGAATACTGAAAATAAAATTCCTTTTTCAGCAACACAATCTGATGTTTATAATGAAAATGGCGAGTTAGTTGGCACTAAAACATTCTCAGTAACTGAGAAAAGTGAATTTATCAATAAATGGATAAGTCAATATAAAGTCAAAACTGACTTTATTGGATTTTTAGCAGGAACGAACGGCAATGATTTTCAGCAAAACGGGATTGTTTACATTTTAAACAAAAAAGAGCAAATGGCTAATCCCAGAGGTATTTGGATTAGTGAAAAAAATATTATTCCTGTTTCAATTTACTATGCAGTTAGGCGATGTATAGACCAAACCTGGCTCAACGATAGAGACCAATTTCTATTCCCTAAAGATGAGTGGATGAATGATACTGAATTTCAAAATGACTGTTTGGCTTACACTATATTTAACACTCAAATTCAAACACACTTTGGCGTTAATAATTGGATTCCATTTAGCGAACAAGAAGTAAATTCTCGAGAAAAATTTGAGAGCAATTTTATGACGGATTTTATGAAGGGCAAGCCTAAGCCGCCTTCAAAATCGTCCTTTACCATCAATATGCTGTTTGAACCCGAAGCCACTTACCATAAATCGCCCTTGCAATTTTCTAAGGAAGCTACTGCCGTGTTTGAGGCAGGTCGTGAGCTTTGGAAATACTATCACAAACAACCCAATTGTAATGTAAACGCTTCACTTTACGATATAAGAGAACATTTTCAAGGCAGAAACGAAGCAGGAAAAATGAATAATAAAAGTTCAGACGAAACCTATATGAACTTAATTGTCGACCTAAGAGAAAAACTAAGGCACCTTGCCACCAAAATAGAGCCGAAAATTTACGAATACGAATTTTTAAAAAAATGATAAAATCATCAATTGCGGCAAATATGCAGCGTTGCCTGTTAGAATATATTTACCTCCTGCGTTTTGAGGTTTGTGTACTTGCGTCTATATTTGAGAGAACCTAACCAGCCAGAAAGCTTTTGTACTACTATTACTGCAGGGCGAACCGTAAACTCAGACCGAAATTACTGAAGGAAGTATTAAAAGTTTGGGAGGTATACGGGCGGGTGATATTGCCGTCATAAAATACCCGCACGTTAAACCGCTGGTTGAGCACATAATCTACAGATGGCCTGAAAGTAATATTCTTAGCGCCCGATGAAACCTCGGCGTCTTCTACATCTGCCCGGTAAATAAGGGTTTTACGGTCATTGAGTGCGAAATCAAACTTAAAGTTCATATCATTATCTAATTTCAGCCCCTTCAATATCCCGAACGGGAACCTGAACTTGGAGGTACGGTACCCCAGCCCGAATACAATGGCGCTTTCTTTTTGCTCGGCCAGCTGGCTGTTGGATAAACTAAAGCCTAATGTCCTGGACTTACGGTATTCAAAATTGGTGGTCATGTTGTTTTTCAGGCGGACATCCACACCTAAGAGCGGCACAAACTGTTCGGCTATGGTTATTTGCGAGAACTGGTAGTACGGAAGGAAATTATCATTCACATCTTTTACGTTTACAGCGCCGTTCTGTTCCTGGTAACGGATCAATGAATTAAAACCATTTACATTATAGGTAGAACGATAGGAGTGGTTCAGGTCAATGGATGAGAACAGGGCTTCAAAAAAAGCGTATTTGGCTAAACCGTTATACGTTATCCGCCAGTTTGGAACCGGTATTTTAGGAAAACGGTTCAGGCTGATGCTGTTTGCACTTTTACCGGAATAGGCCGCCAGGAATGAGCTCACCAGAACATCCTGAGAGTTTTTTCCGTAGCCGTCGGCGAAATTATTGGTAGTACCCGCAGAATTTGGATTTTGCGCTCCCAGTCTTTGAGATATGACAGACCTGTTGCTCTCAAACTGTTTAAACAGGTTGGATGAATTGTCTTTGTTCACTTTTGAGAAAGAAGTAAATAAAGAAAAATAGGAAATGCTAAAATCCCCGCTGGTAACCGGACTGAAATTTTGGAAACCGCCTGCTTCCGGTGAAAACCTGAAATTGGTAGAATAGTTAAAACTCTGGCTTCGTGTAGCGGTTAGTTCAATTCTAAGGTCTTTAAATGGTTCTATCAGCCCCCGAAGGTTCAGGTCATCTTTACGCGTAGTTACATATAACTGGCTAAGCAGCGGATCCCTGGTGATCCATCCATTGGCTAAGGCCCGGCCGCGTATATCCTGCTGGCTGCCAAAAACGAAACCATAACCCGGTGCATTGGCATCAAAACTTTGCCCTAAAATATCGGTTTTAGGTAAATAACCGGGTAAAAAAGTGCCATCGGTGCGGTTATAACTTCCGCTGATGTTCTTTAATCCGGTTAAGGCAGTGATCAGGGTTTTGCCCAGGCTGTTTTCTTTCTTGCTGTTTATTTTGCGTATAAACCCGAACTTATTGTATAAACTGGTAAAGCTTAAGGTAGGGTTTAATTGCAGGTTACGCGAATTCTGGATGGTATTCCCAAAATCAATATTGGGATCGCGAAGGGTAATCAGTGGCTCTGTTTTCCAGTTAAAGCTTCCTCCGTACCGGGCGGCAAGCGTAACCCAGTCTAAACCGGGTAATTTATTAATCGGGACAGCATAGGTTACATTTACGGTATGGCTGTAATCCGTAGTCCGTCCCAGTTTTTTTAAGTTTTCTATAATCGTATCTCTTGCCAGCGCCGTAATTCTTCCCTCGGGCTCATCAATAACAGAAAAGTTATTCGCGTTAAATTCTATCTGCACAGCTTTGGTTAAATTCCAGCTTAGCCCATAAAAACGGGTCATCTGGAAATTCTTGTTAAAGTTGGTGTTAATGGGCAGGAAATTATTTGGGTCATTATTACGCAGGGTATTTTCGGAGTACAAGCGATCTACATCCACCCGGAAGTTTAAAGCGGAGGGCATCAGGCTGAAATTAAAATCACGCAGCAAGGCCAGGTTCTTTGATTTAATTAGTTTACCAAAGGGTGTAATAAACTTTGCCTGGTTGGAATAAGTATAGGCCAGGCCTGCCCGGTAGTTTTTATTTAGTGTTTTTTCATTAATAAAATCACGATGGTTAAACTCGTTATAAGAATAACTAAGGCTTAAGTTTTCAATATCCCACAGGTGATTTTTAGCGGAAGTATTGGTTTTTATCTTCCGTACATTGATCAGGTTAATGCTCTTGCGGGTGGTATAATCTTCTATATCAAAAAGTATGGAATCACTTACGGATTTTGGCGCATTTTTCAATACATTTTTCAGTTCGATATCCTGCGTCCGCGGGTCATATTGCGGGGTGCTTACCTGCGATGAAAAATTAATGAATACAGGCAGCTTAATCCCGATACGGGCAGGGAAGAATTTGCCCAGCTCCATATTTGAAGAAATATCAAACAATACATTATCCGTTCGGTTACGTTCGCTTACCCGTTTATCTATAGAGCCAAAGCCAACCGTACTTTTAGCTCCTGAAACGCTTACGTCTGCAAAATCGGCCAGCTTGGCGCTTAGGCGGGCATTGGCGGCCCAACCTCCGCCTTCATCAAAATCTGTTAAACGAAGCTCATTAAACCAAACCTGTGCGGAATTTTCCAAACCATCATTTAAAGGATTACTTACGCCGAGCATGTATACCCGTACCTTACTCAAATCGGGCTGGCCCAAGATGGTAATGGTATTTACCCCGTCTTTAAACGTATAAGGAACATTAATAGGCCAAGGTTGTCCGTTAGGTAATTTAGCGCTGTTACGGGCAATCTTGGCATTTTGAAATACTTTCAGTTCAATGTTTATTTTATTCTGATCGGGCCAGATGCTTGACGGATCCTGTGTACCGGGAGAAGTAACTTTTAAAGGAATGCTGCATTCGTAATAATTATCCTGGTTATCTGCGCCAACCCGTATAAACGCGTTTACATCGTTATCTTTTAAGGGACTTGTTCCATAGGCTTCGGCATGAACAAACAGTTCTAAACGTCGGTAAGAACGGAAATCATTAAGCGTGGTCCGGTAAGCGGCACGGCTGTAACCATCGCCTAAATTCTTAACATTTACGGCTAATGATTGCTCATTTTGCTGGCTTTCGCCACTGAAGTTACTGTAATCACGTTCGCGGTC
>JBASZP010000376.1:0-18107 GCA_049660965.1 Daejeonella sp.
AATATAAACCAACCGGCAAGCCACTAACCACACAAATCAAATTAGCCGATGGTCGTATATATTATGCACCTTCACATGAGTTTGTGCCAACTATAGAATTATAATAAGCCTATTTCTTTTGCTACTTTTCTTTGTGGCGTTTGAGCAAAGAAAAGTAGTTTACGCATGCCATTGCCGCCCGAGTATCTTAAACCTGGCGGCGGCATGGATGCGTTTTCAGTTGTTTTCTTTATTCCCTAAACAGTCTCAAAAGCATTCCAACAAAATACAGCATAAAGGGCACTAAAATATGTTAGTTTTCGTAGGTCTTTAAAAAGTCCTTTAATTCGTAATAAAATTTTTCAGGGTTTTCTTTTGCCAGTTGCTCGGCGTAACCATCCCAAAATAATTGGTTGGTGAAGTCTAAAAATATATCGTACATTGTGTGTCTCTAAAATTGTGTTTACAATAAATAATAATTGTTTGATGCAATCAAATGCCCCTCGTACTCGAATACTTGGGGCATTTGTTTTTTACTGCGGCAAAATTATATTCGCCTCTAATTCTGTTACCGTTTCGGCAATACGTTTGCGGATAAACTGTATTACATCTTTAATAAGTACAGCATCTTTAGTTTCAAAACTTTTACGGTTGCTATCTTCTATTGAAAGCTCATGAGCAAAATAACCGTCCTCGTTTTTAATTTCAAACTCTTCTAATAAACTTGCCTGTGTTTTCAGGTTTTGCGTTTTCTTAATTTTTCTGCCTAAGTCAATAACTACCTGTACAGTTTGGTCAAGGTTTAAAGCTGGTTTTGTAGATGGGCCAACCTGTGTAAATGTTGTTTCAATGGCGGTTGGTTCTTCTCCTGGCTTAATAACCTGTAAATGCTCCTTTTTTTCGGGCTTCATCGTGGTTTCTGCTACTTTAGCAGGATTTTCCTGTTTTTTGTTTTTGTCCATTTTTTTAAATTAATTATTTGGTTTATAATCTGTTAACTGATATAAATATACCAAAACTATTTCATATTTGCAATAGTAAAATGAACTATTTTCTTAATAAAATCAATATAAATTCCTGATATTCTTACCAATGCGATTTTTTTTTTTGAAAAAATTCGCATTGGGTCGGAGACGAGCCCGCCACGCCCTGTGGAGGAATAGCAATTGCACCCCCTCGACGATGGTGTTATATGAAAATGGAAATGAAATTTGTAATTCTAAGAAAGAAACATCGTTTCTAACAGACTGGTATCACCATTGAGGTAATGGGTACACTCACCTACAAAGAGCGTATCACCTGCATCAGAGAAGTGCGTAGTGACACGCTGATCCAGCTGGAGCTTGCGCTCCTCACCCTTATCTTTTTTAAAGTCACTCCCTACCTGTTTAGTTCCTGCCTGTTGCATGGATAGTTGCAGGTATGTTGTGTTACCCTTATTAAAACGAGGTTGTAAAAACCTTTTATCATCACCTTTTAATCCATACCCCCATAATATATAGCGGGAATGGTGGCTCAATGCTTGTCCAATATAATTCATGCGCACATGCCATCCTTCTTTCTCAAGCAGATCCCTAACCTCATCAGAATACGATATGTCACTGCTTGAATTAGTCCCTACACTGGTATGATCATAGAAGTAGTTAACTTCCTGAGTAGGGTAACCCTTATAGTATTTGCAGAACTCTTTGATAACATCCTTTAAGCGCATAGGATGACATACATACAAAGCATTTTGAAATCTTAGGTACTGCCCAAATCGCTGGCCAACAACCAGGGGATTAATAGAAGCGTTATAATCCAGGGCAATGGATAGGGGCCGTGAGGTGTCCAGATCACTATCCTTTTTCCATGGGGCGTAATAGCTATTGGGTAACCATAATTCATGCTTATCTACTTCAGCATAATCAATATCATGGTAACAATGCCCTCCGTTCTCTATCAGATCATCATCAAAATAAGCATAAAACCCATTTTCTACCTGTGTTAATGGTTGGTTTAGAACAGCAGTTTGAAAGACCAGATCCGGAAGGGTACGTTTTAACCGGCGAATGAATTTAACCCCTAAGACTTCAATATTTTCAAGTGTTGAGGCTTCAGAATAATAGACCGCCGTACTCCTTAATTCATCCCAGTATTGAAGCAGTTGTTTTACCTTTTTAAGTTTTCCGGCTTTCCTGGCTTCATAAATAGCTAATTGAACAGATAGGATTAGTTTAATTTGTTCAACATCCATTTGCTCTTTGCGTTCCAGCAGCCATTTTCCTTTTGGTGAGGTTGGCATATCAGAAGCGAATAAGGTAGAGTGATGTTCCGGAACATGCCTGAAGTATCGTTCATTCCCCCGGTTAGTTGGGGCTAATTCTTCATCCAGCCGTTGTTTGTTCAATAGTTTGGCTTCATCACCCATGATCCAGTCAACTGACATACCATTGGATGTGCCCGGTCTGTCCTGGCTGATCAGCGAGATTACAGTTCCATTACGCCAGGTGATGCTATGATCAGCAGTTAGCGGCCCGATATGGGCATTTGGCACCTCAAAAGATTTTGGAGGCGTTTTTCTTACCCAAAAATCCAGATCTCTTTTATAGCCCATTTCCTCCCAACCCTGTATAACCGGTGGGAGTGTTCGCTCCAGTAGTTGTAAGTATGTTTCCCCGACAAATACGCCTCTTGATCGGGGCATCTTGAAAATGCAATTAATAGACTGGGGTGCAATTAAGCCGGTTGATTTGCCTGTTCCACGTCCCCATACAGCTGTTTCTTCATTAGCGCCGACCAGCATAGACCTTAACTGTGGTTTATTATAGTGCAGCCGTCTATACGTCTTATCTTCCAGGGATTCTAAAGTTGGTTGCTCCACAAATGCGTATTGATTATATTTATTTGGAAACATTTTTCAATTCCTCCTCAATGACATTGGCGTCTTCAGCAAATTCTTCATCCAACTGTTTTTTCTTTTTAACCAGGAATGATTTGATTGTTTTTTCCAGATCTGCAATAGGTTCTGCATCTACCAGTGAAGGATCATAAGTTAATTGATTGATGATGTTTACAATAACTTTTGGCGGTTCAAGCTCTTTATCATAGCCGCCAATTTTGATCAGGTTGGTATCACAAACAGCCACAGTCCGGAAATCTCCTTTTGCTTCACATTTGTCCCGGGTTTTTTTAATCTTCTCAATTTGTATAATACGTTCAAACTCCCTGTTCACTTCTTCCAGGCGAACAAACAAACGTTGAGCATTGGCCACGTCACGATAGGCCGTGGCTTCATTAACATCAAATTCTTTAATAACGGCATTAACCACTTCCCGGCGATTATAGATCTTCCAGGAAGAATAGATCATCCGCACAAATTTCCAGCGTTCAAGCTGGTTCAGCAGATCATCGCTTAATTTAACCTGGTTTTTCTCATCAAAATAGTATTTGACTACTTTGTCAAAATTGTCTTCATATCTTTGTAGTTCTGTTTTCATACATCCAACTCATCTATATTCATGTCCTCCAGTAATTTATTAGCTAATGTTTGCGCAGGAGAACTGCCCTGTTTGGCCATGGTAATAATTGATTTTCTAACCTCAGCTTCAGATAATAATTTACCACGGTAATAAGCCTGGTATGCCGGTGATCCTTGTTCTTTCAACATCTCGCCAAATTCACTTTTACTGATGCCAATAATCGTAGAAATATCACCTGGCTTCATGAATAAACCGCTTAATCTTTCGATCTCCGTTAACTGATCATCATTTAATTTCATATATCAAAAGGGTGTGCTTTATCCAATTCCTTTAATATCCAGTCTTTGTGAAATTCTGCTGTGGCTTTCAGAGTAGAGATTACCCCGGCCTCTATACGTGGATTATTGGTATAGTTGGCAGATCCAACGATACTAATATTCCAGTTCTCATTTTGGATAATGGTAACCTTGGCGTGGCAAACCGTCAGGCGAGCCTTGCAAAGGTTGTGTTTGGCAAATAAATACGTTTCCGGACTGCGAATTTTTACGCGGATGTCAAACAATCCGTAGAGCTCCTGTATAATTCCATTGTTTAAGCCATTAACCAGCATCCGTGCAGGATCCTCTGTAATACTCCAGGTAGCCAGGTAAACTTTTGCGGGACCGGTAAATGTTAAAAGATGAAATAGCAGATCATGCGAGCTCCATAAGCCTGCAGTTGCGTAATGATAACTTATGCCCTGGGTAATGCCCGGGAATTTTTCCAGTAAGGTATCATTTGCCCTGATCAGGAGCTGCATTTCACCACCTTCAACCTTGGTAAGGCTTGCCTCTTTATTTTGCGGTTGCTGAAAATCTTTTATATCCGAGCTGTTAAAGAGCATGCTTTTCTAATTTCTTATTGACAATGGCTAATTCTTCCTGGTATTCCTTTAATTTTACTTCACTACTCCCGGGCTTATTATAGCGGGTAATGTAGGTACGTAAGGTTACCTGCCTGGCCTTCAGTTTGAGCGGATCATCCGCTACTTCCATTGTTCCGGACGGGACATAACCATGTTCAGCGTAAAATTCTTTTTCATCAAAAATTACATCCAGTTGGCTCGTTAGTCTCAATATTTCAAAAGCAATATCTTTTCGTTTCACCAAAGCTTTAGGATCATTCATTAAAAAACGGAGCTGAGCCTTTAACTCTGCCCGCCGGTCCATCATTTGATTAGCCGATTCCTCTTTATGCTGAAGATCTGCCGGTTTATTAGTTTCCCTGGTGATTATAACCGCTTCAGCCGCTTTAGCAATTTTCTGTAGTTCTTCATATAGGGTAGGAGTGTTGTAACTATCAGGACCCGATGAAAGCACTGAAATTAGAAAACCGTTACCGGTATGGGATTTTAGTAAGTCTAAACCTTTAAAATAATCAGAAGGAGATTTGAGCCACGTTGCAATTGCATCCATGGTACAAATAAAAAGAACTGCAATTGCAGCATATAGGACAAATTACCGCCGTTTCATCAGCCAGACGAATTGAACATTTCCGGACGGCAGCGCTGTGAATTTATATCCGGCATTCAACATTAAAACAGCAATGGTACCGGATGTGTATCCAAATAAACCAGTGGATGGATAAATTGCCTGTACGGCATCAAATACATCTTCTGTGGTAATGAACTGGTCCAGCTCTTTTAAGCTGTCCACGGGCTTAAAACAATCATCAAGGACGGTAATAATTTCATTCAGGAAATTATCACCAGAAGAGTCTTTATCATCCATTTTTACAAAGCAAGGGGCTGCTATTAACATCCTGCGACATTACCGGCAACTTTCAATATATAGTTACCCGCCCCCTTGCTGGCTCTTGGACAGTAGGGTGGCAGGATGTTAATAGCATGGTAAAAATACAAAAAAAAACCTGCGTGTTTCTACGCAGGTTTTTAAACACTAAACTAAAACTAAACTTACTCAGCAGTTGGCACTTGAGTTTCATCAGCCCATTCAACATAAGGGCATTTTTTTTCTATCAGATAAGCAACTTGATCTTCTGTCAAATTTGCCAGGTCATATTCTCTGCCTTTAAAGCTAATCAGGCCAGGAAGCACACCTACTACACGGAATTCCCGTGCAGCAGGTTTAATTGTTTTCTTAGCCATAATTTAAGATGCTGGAGTGTAAGGAATAGCCGCATCATAAATGAATATCTCCGGCATCCAGCATTCTACGGTAAATTCTGTGCCTTTTCCACGGCCGCTCGTTTTGTCAGATTTAAATCCTCCAACAATATATGAGCACCAGTTTTCATCGCCAAGTTGAATAACTGTACCATCACTTAACGGAACCAGAAAGACAAACTTGTCATTTTTGGCCTCATTCTGGAAGCGGATGATATCTTTTTTGCTCCCCGGGTGGAAGAACTTTAAAGAGAATTTAGTTCCCCGGCCATCTATTTCTCCCATTACTGCAGCTTCCAGTTCAGAGGTATCAACCGTAACATAAAGCTTATTAAACTTCTTGCCTGTTTTCATAGCGTGTGCATCAGCGATTACGCATTTATCATCTTCATCCGCCGGCGCATCATCTGGAGTACCCCATGTTAAAACATCGGAGTGTTTTGCATAGGAAAGAAACTGGCGGGTTCCTCCCATGTTGTTTTCAGATCCATCAGGACCTAATAAATCTTTGTATGACATTTTTAAAAATTAAAAAAGTTAAACCTTTTGTTTCTTAACCAACACGCCAGATTTTAATTCAACCAATTCTGCAACCAGGGCAGGATTAGTTTTAAGATCTGCAGAAGTATATTCAACACCATCAAGCTTAAAGCTGTGGATGGCCACTGTATAGACTTCTTTTTCATGTTTTACCTCTACTGAAGAATTGCCCTCCTCAGCTTTCTCTTCAGTAGACTTTAACTGGCCTTTTAAGCCGTCAATAATTGTTTTTGCAGAAGCCTTAGTATCTTCATGTGCTTGCTTTTCTGCTTCCAACTCAGCTTTAGTGGCTTCATGTGCGCTTTTTTCTGCACTTAGCTCATTTGTAGCTGATACCTCACCGTCACCGGCAGGAGGAGTTGTTTCTGAAGGTTTGGTTTCCCCTATTTTTGTAGTTTCAACCGTTTCTTTTTCTTTTCCCATATTTTGTTAAAATAAGTCCCGGCCATATATCGGGACGGTTTAATTAATTAGTTGAATTACGCCTGGTCATTTACTGCAAGAGCCCTTGCATTAATTTCCTTTAATTGCACACCGCCTTTAAAATCAATCAGGATTTTAAGGGTACGATCGAATTTTTGGATATCCATTTCAAAACTGTCAATGGAATCACACATGTAAACGAAGTTCTCCTTTTGAGATGCCATCACTCTCTGACTTGATACTAATCCGGGTTCACGAACAACCATACATGAAGTACCATCTAACAACAGTGATCCGGTTTTCATTCCATCATAATTATTGTTAGCGCCATATAATGAGCGATATTTACGATTGTACCAGTCAAATATTTGCGGATTAACTTTCATTTCTGTCGGCATACCTTTGTAAGCCTCGCCCAAACTATCATAAACTAATTCTAATTTATCTATAACATTGGTCGATGTAATGGCGCCTGTTACAACCGGGGCAATTGTTGTGGCGGTAATTTCATCCGCTATTAATTTTAAAAATCCATCCATGGTTGCAGCGGCAGTAGTACCAGCAGCATTATACGTACCACCATAAACGGCCTTTAACAATAAGTTTTCCGCAATTTTTTGCGAGATATAATCCATGATAAATTTTTCAAATGGAAGATCGGTCTGATCTCCAATTTTTTTCATTTTACCTAACCAGGTTTTTTCAAGAACCTGTGGGACTAACAATAAATCTACCTTTATACCTCTAACTTTACCTATACGGGCTCCAAAGTTTAAAGCATTACTGGTAGCACTAAAGGTGTTTGGATCGGCAGGCTTAATTAAATCGGTAATTGATAAATTTGGCAGGGGAATTTCATCTGTTACATTATCAAGTACTTCAAATCTGCTGGAAAGGCTTTCAGACAATAAAGCCTCAGCAACCATAATATCGCGGTGTTCCCTGCAGTATGCTCCCAGAGCTGTTGCCAGATCTGCAATGTTAATGGAGTTCAAAAACAAAGCCCCTTTAACGTGGCTCATATCGGCAAACCCTGCCGCAATAAACAATCCGGACGTAACACATCCGGCAACCGGTGATGCGGTTACTTGGGCGACAAATGCGCCAATTAGTACACTCAATATCAATAATATTGAGAAGCTTTTAAAAAGGGTGTTTTTTTTCATTTTTATTTAAAGGATTAGGTTTATTACTCTTGTTTGTTACTCTTTTGTTGATGAGAATTTACGGTTTGCGTTCTTTTCCCAGGATTTTTGTTCTACTACTTTCTTAACTTCAGTGGTATCACCTTTACTCACTGCTTTTTTACCAGCTCCACCAGGTAATTGAGTTTCCAACTCAGTTACACGTGCAGTAAGTGTTGCAACCTGGCCTGTGAAATTGCTAACAGATGAATTTGCCTGATCACGTTCGGCGGTTAAAGCTGTAATTTGTGCTTCTGCAGCAGCTAGATTGCTTGTAGCTTCAGCGGCATCATTAATTAATGATTGCGGAACAATGGTATGATCTACAATGCCATTCTCGGTTAACTCAGTGTTAATTAAGGTTAATTCCTCTGATGATACATCAGCTGAATTACGATTAGCCAGCGAGGCTACTTTTGGAAATTTCATATCCTGTGTTTGATTTTTTGTGTATGATGAATTTTTATTGTTTGTTTTTTTAGTTGACAAAACAGAAGCAATCGCATCTTCAAATGAAGCTATCCGGTCTGCTAATCCAATTTCAATAGCTTCATTGGCCGAAAAATCTTTACCTGTATTCCAGGTATCATTAGTGAGTTTTTTCCCGCGGTTTATAGCTACTGATTTAATAAAGTATTTAGCTAAATCAGCAATTGACTGTTTGGCTAATGCATACTCGTTATTTAGTACATTACGATATGCAATATTTTTATCTGATGATTCGTCCGGATATATTTCATGCACTTTATATCCTTGCTTTTCAAGGTATCCCCTATAATCAAGAATAGTTGTATAAGCTCCGATAGAACCAACAGATGTAAATTCATGGGAAAGTATTATTTCGTCACATGCTGATGCAAGCCAATATCCTGCAGAATGTGCTCCGCCATCAACATAGGCTATTTTCGGTTTATCAATAAATCTGATTAGATCAGAAAATTGGGGAGTACCATCTGCCTGGCCACCTGGTGAGTCGATATAAAAAACAAATCCGGTAACTTTGTTACTTTGCTTAAAATCATGAATCCATGATGATCGTTTAACTGATCCGGCTTCACCGCATGAACCATCATATTTTAATATCGGACCTATTATTGGAATTACTGCAGCACAACCTTCAGGAAAATTAGCTTCATTGAAAATAAATCTTCCGGTATCTCTATCTTGCACATAGGCATCTACTTTTACACCATCTTTAATAGCAAACGGTTGTTCAAACTCACCACTTCCGTTAAAAAATTCTGCTCCGCTTGCTTTACCGGTTATAATTCCATGTATAAGAGGTAAATGCGTATGAACAAAAGTGGCCTCAATCATCCATTGGCCTCTCAGTATAGCAGATATGGTTTTAAATCCGTTCATTTTATTTACAATTTTAACCTTAAGCCTTATTTTAGTATAGGACAGCCGTTTTTATGCATTATAAATAGGCGGACACCTGGTAAATTCTCCATAGAATTCGAATGAATAGGACCGCAGGTCTCCCATACTGTCACCATTCATCATTTTATACTTAAAATCCAGTGTTTCAGAAAGATTACCCACTAACCGCGTGAGCATATTATTATCCTTAACCTTTACAATGAAATCCCGGTAAAAAGCCATTTCTGAAAAAGCTTTTCGCAACTCTTTAGAATCACCTCTTACAACACCTTTTATACTGACTTTCCAAACAGGTCCGTTAGCCGTGTCCGTTTCTTCTTCGGAATAACCAAGCTTATTTTCAATACAGTATATTTTTAAAAAAGCATTACCCGCAGAGAATTGAACTGCAGCAGTGATTTCACAATTAAGAACCTGGGGGAAAACTGAAACTACATAAGGAGTGCAATACTCAACAGACAAATTTCCGCCGACATTCTTTCCTTCGAGGCGATCTATGGGTGATAACATAATCAAATCTATCCTGTCAGGTGGGATTGATATAGGACAGAAAAAAATGGCCTAAAAGGGAGTTTTAAGCCATAGGACAAAAAGAAGGGTAAATACTTTTAAATTATTTTCATTTAACCAGACCGCGGAAACGATCATAATCTTTGCGAAGATTACTGTATTCTAACTCCGTATCATTTATGCCGTAAAAATCCCGGAAACTAAATATAATTCGCTTAATATCGCCTTTGCTTCGGTTACCTTCATTCAGCATCGCGAAAAGCTCACGCTTCATCATTCGTTCAATGATTCGGTTAAACAGATCTATTTTCTTATTACTGAGATAAACCCCCTGGTAGTCGGCATGTTTTTTAGGAATGCGAATCATCATCCGTTCAGGATATTCCAGCCTCTTTTCTACCAGCTTCGGTTTTCGCTCCAGGCACATAAATAAAACAATCCCAAATTCATTTTGCGTGGTAACCTTAAACGGATCCACATCAACATGGCCGCAAATGAATTTGAAAACGTGAGATTTTACAGGGATTGAATAAGTAATATCCTTAGAAATATTGTCCATGAAGGATTGTTTATCAAAAATAACATTTTTAAGGAGATTTTAAATAGGACAGAGCTTATTTGCAACAGCAAATAAAATATGAGTTATCAAATCTTTACTATTTTTTTGTGATTTTGTAATACTGTAATAAATACCTGATAATCAAATTAGTATGTAAAATGTAGGGTTTGTAATTCGCTAAATTCCTTTTGTAATTTTTTGTAAGTCTCTTACTCTATTACAATTTTTTTGTAATTACTTATTTTAAATTACAAAAATTATGTAATTCTGTACTAATTCATTTCCAAGCCATTACAACGTAGTTTTTCGTTTTATTACAGAATTACAAAGTTTTACCTGATTTTTAAAGAAAGGGAGTAAAGAGGGAAGCGCTCTCAAAGCGGCCGGTACGAAAAATGGCATCCCGAAAATTTTCGGGATATTTTGTAAGATAAGTTCCATGAGTAAGGGGCTTAGGGGAGATCATAAAAAAAAGTATATTATTATTTACTTTTTTATTTGCATAAAAGTATATTATTGTTTACCTTTATACTATAATCAGAAAGGAGATATGAAATGTTCAGAATTACTTAGAAAACTAAAAAAGGCCGGGTGGATAATCGCCCGCCAGGGAAAGGGGAGCCATCTAATATTAGAGCACCCGGACAAACCAGGTCAACACCTTTCATTTCCTGATCATGGATCTGCAGAAATGGCAACTGGACTTGAGAAAGCACTTAAAAAACAGGCAGGGCTTAAATAGCCCGCCTATTTTACTTTTTAACATACAAAAAACGACATGAAAAAGATCGTATTTATAGTAGAAAAAACCACAACCGGTTATTCTGCGTACGCAGAAAATTTTAATAAATTTTCAGTAGGTACAACAGGTATTAATTTAGCTGTTTTAAGACAAAACATTTTGGAGGCTTCCAATTTATATCAGGAACATCAGGGCCGGCCAGCAATAACTGATAACGATATTGCTATACAGCTTGATTTACCTCAGTTTTTCGACTTTTATAAAGAGATTAACGCTAAAGCCCTAAGCAATAGGGTAGGGATTAATCAAACATTATTATCTCAATATATTAATGGACATAAGAAGCCATCAAACAAACAAGTTCATAGAATACTGGATGGAATAAAACAACTCGGACAGGAGTTATCCCGCTTAGATCTGGCAGACGCATAAAATGGGCATTTTACAAATCTTGATTTTTAAAAAATTATGCTAAATAACCAGCATAACAATGCAGCTAGCGGTATTGAAATGAGAGCGATGTAAACTAATCGGCGAACCTTCTTTTTCCGGCGTATGATATTTGTAGTTTGTTTATGCATTGCAAAAACAGCATCAGCATATATTTTTACTCCTTCAAGGCCATGCATTAAATACGCAGCTTCAAGTTTTTGAATGTGGTTAACCGGGATGTTTTCCTTTACGGTGTAAAGACGATCCGGATCTATCTTCTTTCCGGAGATAGTGGTTTGCCCAGGGTTATTTTTTAAAAGCATTTTTCCATACTGAAGGACTTTCCTTTTGTTACCTGATGGAACGTAGGGTAACGTTTTGGCCATTTTACAAATATCTTGTACAACGGGCCTTGTTAAATGATAGCTCATAACTTTTACTTCTTATTTTAAAATAGTTGAAATTGCATATTGTAACCCATTTGTATCAGCTGGCCGACATAGTACCGATCTCCGACCGGTATTGCTTCAAATGATTGTTGAGGTACAGATATCGTTCTTTTATCTGCATCAATGGTGTATTTGCCTTTTAATTTTCTATGCAGGTAATACCTGCGGTCTTGTACTTTTTCCTTTGTTGTCATTGTCTGTTGATTAAAAATCTATCGTATGCTTGTTTTCAGAAGGGGCAGGCGTGGCCACATCATCTCCACATGGGTCTATTACTTTATCAGTAATGTCCGTGCCTGGTGTTTGGATGTAGATCATTTCGGTTGTTTTCTTTTTACCTGTTTTATACCAGGTTTTATTCCGATGATCAAACTCATACTCTGTGATCGTTTTTAGGAGCCGGCCCTCTTTATTACAAAGTTCTTTCGGGTCAAGTATCATCCCTTTGTAGCGGCACCATGCGTGTAATCTTCCTGTAAATGCCTGTGTAGCCCATCCGGTTAACCGGGTTTCCCTGACAAAATCATCCATCGCTATTTTCTTAATCACTAATGCATCACGCCGATCGGCTTCGTCTCCGAAATAAACATCAGCCCAAAGCCTGAAGGCATTGCCCATATAGCTCATTAGATTGCGTGTCATTACATTGCCCATAGGTGGTTCTATTTTTCCGAAATTCATGTGCCAACGACAACACTGCGCCATGAAATTGCAGAAGTAGTTCCATTCAGCTTCTGTAAAGTCATCAAACAAACTCTTTCCAAAGTCTGATTGAGGGTCCCGGGTTTCGTTATACTCACCGTTGTTTTCATGGTGGTAATAATCGCCGAAAACTGTAAATAATATTCTCCTGAGCGTTGTAGGGGAAAACTCGTTTGGCACAAAATTGCTGGTAATGGCAGATTTCGGCACGTCCTTATTCTGCAGTTCGATTTGGGTCTTGCCTTTCGGATTGACTGTCATTTCACCGGTGGTAAAAGAGATCATCCGTTCAAACTGAAAATTCTTGCCGGCATCATCAAACAGCATATAATCAACATGCTTATTGACACGCTCCATGACGTGGTTATCATCAAATAGTTTAGGGTTACGGCCGTCAAAGGTTACTGTTTTTAAAAAGTGGCGTGGAGCTTTGTACGCGATAGACTTTCCCGATCCACCATGACTAAGGCCATCGTCTGTGATCTTGTCATCCATTGCGAAAATGTTCCACGGCTTGGTCGGATCTTTATAGCGGTGTAAAAGATATCCGAGACTGTAAATTTTATTGATCAGGTGAAGTTTTTGCTCTCGTATTTCTTCCTCGCTTAATTTAGGTCCATCAATAGAGAATTTGTGAGTGGCCAGGTATGCTTCCTGCTCTAGCAAAGGCAATCCTGCTAAACGTTCTTCTAATTCTTTGCGCCAGTGGATCCGGCTTGTATTGATCAGGTACCGGAAAAATAAGCAGTCAGTATGATGTATATCAATCTCATAATCGCCATTGGCTTCATTACGGGTAATCGTAAACATATCCGGCAGTTTCTTCACCTTATGAGGAATTACCTCATCATTCCATACCAGTTTATCTACATCACCAGGTTTAAACGCTTCTACACCCGTTGGTGTAACTTTCCAGGTATAATTATCAAAAAAGAAATATTGTTCCTTCTTATCATAATCCGTAAAATCAATATCAATCAACTCCAGGCTGCTTAGGCTCATTTCGCTCAGCTGGTTAGTCCGGTAGAAGGCATTCCGCAGATCTTCCCCCTGTTGGCGGGTTTCCAAAAACTTATTAATAAAGTTTTTTATATCGATCGCTTCCACCTGCTTGACCATGTTGCCTTCAATATTAATGTAGAAGTAATCGGCTTTAACATCTACTTTATACCGGTAGAAGCCGTTTCTGCGTAAAAAATTATACATGCGCAAATTATTGGGCTTATATTCAAATACAGGACGGCCAAAGCGCATTTTAGCGGATCCGTCTTTATTGCGGCTAACTTCAGTATCCCAAAACCGGTAGGGAAGCGCCGTGCTTACTAAACCCTTAAAGTTTTTACGGGTATAAAAGCGGAGATAATCCCGTACATCTTTGCAAGGGTTCCCTCTAAAATCTCTTTTTAGTTTTAATTCTTCCGGAAGATTGATGGTTTTAATTTCCAGGAAAACATCGTCCCGGTCATCCATCATTAAGCGGTGATTCTGTTTCTGGCCGGTCGGGTCCAAATCCGGAAGCGTTAACACATTCTCAGCTATGGAAAAGAAACGTTTAACCATACCGGGTTCAAGCTTATAATATTCTGATGATGGCCATACCACCTGGTAGCCCATCGCATAAACATTTAGAGCGTCAGATCCTCCGGTACAATAAATAAGTTCCGGATGTTTTTTTAATTGAATCTTTTCGCCGCCCTGATCCGCAACTTCTTCAATCTTTTTTTTATCATCTGTTTTATTTAAATCATTAAAAGCTTCTATGGTCTGTGAATGGCCGTGGAGAAAATCCTTTTGAAACTTACCATGGTAAATAAAACGTTTCCCTTTATCCTCAGATTTTGGCTGGTATATTTTTTCAAATCCTTCTTCGTGGATCATGAAAATAGGATAGAAGTCTGTTGAACCAATATTGATCGATTTACGATTTTTAATAATGGAATAGCTTCTTAAAGCGAACCAATGG
Source organism: Daejeonella sp. (assembly GCA_049660965.1). Taxonomy (GTDB): domain Bacteria; phylum Bacteroidota; class Bacteroidia; order Sphingobacteriales; family Sphingobacteriaceae; genus Daejeonella. The sequence goes on from JBASZP010000376.1 coordinate 14,492, forward strand.
AGTTTGGTACATAGCTTTCTTAAATGATTGTTTACCGCTTTAACCCGGTCGGCCTCCTCAACAATATGCCGGTGATCATAATCAATAGCGCTGATCACTTTCTCTGCAAATAATATCTGCAGATAATGATCCGGTATTTCTTCGTAAACATTAAAATCCCATTCTTTTTCCTCCTGGTCAGGCTTGGCATCGGTTACCGTTATCTCCGGAGTGAACAGGCTTTTAACAGCTTCAGCGCCGCCAATATTAAACCGTTCGGCTAAAAATTTAATGGCGCCACCGAAGTCTAAATTTTCTTCCTTCATGCAAAGGGTAATGCCGTTCAGCCACTTTCCGTCATCCCCAAAATCTGCCACTAACCAATTACCGTCAGGCGCTTTCTTTATTGCGGCTGATGGTGTTTTTTCGTCCCTCATTTTAAACTTTTTACCCTTTTTATCAATGCAATCTTCTGCATCAGGGTAATAGCTTAAAATGATGTCTAAACCGCCTCGGGTTGTTTCTAGTATATCTTCTTTCCGGATCCGGTATTGTTGGGACATATATATTGTGGTACTTTATTAAGTCAAAAAAATAACTTTTTTAATATCTGCAGGGAATTTCACTACTGGGCGGGTAACCGCATCAAACTCATCCCACTTAATGATATACTTACAAATGCAACAGCGGATGAAATAATATCCTGGGATGAGTTGGCTTGTTTCCTGGTAAGGATCAACCTCTACCTCATTCTCCATTCGCCTGATAATACCGGTCTGTTTGTTTTTGCATTCCGGACAAACAATAGTTGGGTGGTTAAATCGAAAACTATTCATAAATCTGGTTAAGAAAGTCTTTTTAAAGAAGGATATTCAATCATTTCTAAGTTTTTTGTATCATGTAAATTCAAATCTTTCGCTTTCCTCTATTATGGTAGTTTTAAAAGGAAAGCCGTCGTTTGGTACCTGCTGTATAACATCCATCAAAATGGTTGAACCTGTAAAAACCACATGCTTAGTTTCATTCAGTTGTATTTGAAGATATAGGCACTTACCTTTAAATTTGGAATCTTCTATTTTAAAATCATGCACAGTAATTTCCCTGTTCAATATCTTACTGATCTTTATCCGGTCACCGGTAAAAGCCTGGTGAGTTGTTTTTATTCCAAAGTCTCTAAACGTTTTCATTCAATAATTTTTTAAGCAGGTTACGGCTATTGCAGTGCTTTGCCCAGCCTTTATATGATGCGATTGATGCCGGATTTTTCCGTTTGGCCAGCATCCTGGCAAAGTTTTGTTTAATGCTTTTCCGCAGAAGGGTATGCGTATGATAGAAGCGATAACCCACAAAATCAATACTCCGGGCATCTATTGGAAACACCTGGTAGTTTTCTTTAATGGTTAGTTTTAAATTTTCACTTAAATAAGCCCGTATATTGGCTAATAGTTGATGCAGGTAAGGTTTACTGCCTGATAATATTACGAGGTCATCAGCGTAACGAAAATAGTATTTAACGCCTTTCGTTTCCTTTAACCAATGATCAAAATAGGTCAGGTAAAAGTTTGCGAAATACTGACTTAAATAATTGCCGATTGGTAAACCTTCAGCACTATCAATAATACCATCCAACAACCATAGCAGATCGGTATCTTTAATCTTTCTTCTGAGCAGTTGTTTTAATATAGCGTGATCAATATTTGGATAAAACTTCTTTAGATCAAGCTTTAAGCAGTATTCAGTATTGGCCACATCGTTTAATGCATCTCTTAAAGCTTTTGCGGCGGCATGTATTCCTTTCCCTTTTATGCAACTATAACTATCAGTTGTGAACACCGACATAAAAACAGGCTCCAGAATATTCATAACCGCATGATGTGTGATCCGGTCAGGAAAGTAAGGCAATCGGTAAACTTCCCGTTCTTTTTGTTCATAAATTTTAAACGTGGTGTATTGGGATGTTGTATAGGTTTTGTTCTTTAGCATTTCATGAAGCCTGGATATATTTCCCTTTTCATTTTTAATATGCGTTTTAACGCCGTATTGCTTGGCTTTACCTTTACGAGCATGAGTATCTGCCAGCTGCAAATTCTCTATGCTGTAAATCTTTTCGTAAAGGTTATTTAATCGTTTCATTTGCCTTTGCTTAATCAGGTCACTTTCGTTTGCACTACTAATGCCCTCTTTAATTGTTGTTATTTTTTGCCGTGTTGGCATGGTCTGCGCTGCATATTCCTTTTTGCATAGGTGGGAACTGACATTCGTATTCGAGTTATCGTAGTCGTAGTCGTTGTACGAAAAACCGGCACCTGAACCAACTACAGTCCTTGCAACACACAACCGGATTAATTCCTATTTTTCAATGACCATATATTCACGGTAGATGCTTAAAAATTGCTTGCCGGCATATTCAGCCAGTTCGCGAGATTTGAAGCAAAGGCGGGAACCGACAATCGTACCCGAGCCATCGCAGCCGTAGTCGTAGGACGAAAAACCGGCACCCGAACCAACCTGATCAGGATAGGTTTCCATATCAAACCAGGAATAGTATTTATATTCATTATCATTATTCCAATCAGGTTGCCAGCCTTCATTTAACACCCTGCCGATTCTGAACATTTTTGCAACTCCGTTTATGGCCTTTTCGTCATCGCTTTGAGGTGATGGATAAGGCAATGATTTAACCGGATCAACGCCTTCAACTTGACAGGCATCTTCATACGTTTTGATTTTTTCTGTAATTTTCATTCTATAAATTTTAAAGGGTTAAATAATCGTTGTATTCATTAATAAATTGCTTGCCGGCATATTCAGCCAGTTCGCGAGATTTGAAGCAAAGGCGGGAACCGACAGTCGTAACCGAGTAACCGTAGACGTAGTCGTCGTACGAAAAACCGGCACCCGAACCAACCTGTTTAAACCAACCATAATACTTGTATTGACTGCCGTTTTTCCAATCCGGTACCCAGCCTTCATTCAATGCTTTAATAATAACAGTAAGCTTATGAGATGCAAAAGCATGTTTACGATCTGCTACTGGAAGAAAATCAAAGTCGCTTAATTCAAGCGGTTCAATACCCTGATCTTCACAGGCATCTTCATAGCTCTTAATCCTTTCTGTAGCATTCTTTAAGAATGTTTTTGCACCGAAAAGATTGGATAATACTTTTTTGGTTTTGTCGCCGGCCTCTTCATAGGCTTTTAAGGCGTTTTCTTTACTGATCTGTAGTGTTTCCATGTTATTAATTTATAATTTATGATTATTGCGCATTAACTTTTGAAACATAAGCCGCTACTTTCATCGCTTCAACCTCTGTTTTACATATATCTAAAAAACTCTTAACCTGATTATTTACAGCTTCCGCCTTAGCAATATTTTTATCCGGATCTGTTTGAATATCTAGAATGTTTTGCAGGATGATTTCTGAGAGCTGAGCAGACTTTTTATTGATAATTAGATCTGGCAACATTGGAGATGGTAAGAATTCATTACCCTTACTCTTGTGTATGACTAACTCCTCGCTTGTGGATTCGTCAACTAAAAGAAGTTGATCTAAATATTCCTTTGCTTCTGCGTTACGAAAGGAAATGTCCTTTAAATCAGTTACGATCCTGGTTTCTCCTTCACTAACTGTATATC
>JBASZP010000377.1:0-10580 GCA_049660965.1 Daejeonella sp.
GCGAAAAAATTATGGCCAGAGTACAGCCATGACGGCAGGAATTGATCATGCAACCGGGAAATACATTGCCCTGCTGGATGGTGATCTGCAAAATGACCCTTCGGATATTCCCTTTATGCTGCAAAAATTAAAAGATGAAGACTGGGATGTAGTAGCAGGAAACCGGGCTAACCGCCGCGACGGGATGTTTTTACGTAAAATACCATCTAAAATAGCAAATGCCCTTATCCGCCGGATGACCGGGGTTTACATTAAAGATTATGGCTGTACACTCAAAATTTTTAAACGTGAAATCGCGGAAGATCTGGGCATTTATGGCGAATTACACCGGTTTATTCCTGTTCTTGCAAAACTGCAGGGGGCCAGCATTACCCAGGTTGATGTGAAACATCATGCCCGTATACATGGTCATTCTAAATATGGCTTAAACCGTACGTTTAAAGTAATGGCCGATCTGGTCACTATGGTTTTTTTCAGGAAATATATTCAGAAACCAATGCACCTTTTTGGCACTATGGGTTTTATAGCATTAGGTCTGGGTATTATTATTAATATGTATTTATTTATTTTAAAACTCTTGGGTCAGGATATTTGGGGTAAACCCTTATTGATTTTAGGCCTTATTTTCTTATTAGGAGGCATTCAGCTCATTACTTTTGGTATACTGGCAGAAATTAATGTAAGAACTTACTTTGAGGGAACAAACAGAAAAACATATCAGGTCAGACGTATTATTAATGGACAAAAAGAAGCTTTGGAACATAGTTAAGCTATTTCTAAAGATAGCATTCACCGGATTATCCCTGTATCTGGTTTTCAGAAAGGTTGAAATTGAAGATTTAAGAGAGGCCCTCAGGCGATCAGATCCTTTGTATTTCTTCATTGGTTTTTTATGTTTTACACTTTCCCAACTGATATCTTCTTCCCGTTTAAACACTTTTTTTAAAGGGATTGAATTAAACATATCCGAAAAATTTAATTTTAAGATTTACCTCTTGGGGATGTTTTATAACCTCTTTCTGCCCGGAGGTATTGGTGGCGATGGCTATAAAATATTTTTACTGAAGAAAAAATTCAAGGTGAGGGGACGTAAAATATTCCAGGCTATATTCTTCGATCGTTTAAGCGGGTTGTGGGCTCTGGGATTAATTACTTCGGCTTTAATTATATTTATTCCGCATCTTAAAATTCCTAACTGGGTTCCTATTGTGGTAGTTGCAGTCGGAACGGTTATTTATTATTTTGTCATCCGCCGTTATTTTAAAGATTTTATTGAACGTTTTTTCATCAGTCATTTTAAAGCTATCCTGGTTCAGTCCATGCAAATTGTATGCGTAATTTTTCTGTTAAATGCCCTGCATTTTGAGGGTAAGTACTCTCCTTACCTGCTTATGTTCCTGCTTTCCTCTTTAGTGGCAATTTTTCCGTTTACGGTAGGCGGTTTGGGCGCCCGCGAATTGATTTTCGTTTATGGTGCACAGTTCTTTCAAATGGATGAACACCTGGCCGTAATTATCAGCTTACTCTTTTACTTTATTTCAGCAATGCTTTCTTTTTCGGGAATTTATTTTGTGTTCAGGCCGGATGAACTGGGAGAGAAGAAAATTGAGCTACCCTAAGTTTTGATTTTGCTTATACCACTGATAGAACTTGCTTAGACCAGTTTTAAGTTCAGTTTCTGGATAGTAATTCAACAGCTCTTCTGCTTTTTTAATACTTGCAAAAGTTTGTGGGACATCACCGGGTTGATCCGGCTGCCGGTTAATTATTCCAGGCATTCCGCAGATCTCTTCAATAGCCATGATTAATTCTGAGAGTTTAATGGTATGATGATTTCCCAGGTTAATGATTTCAAAATCAGACTGGTTATAATTGATGGTGCTTTCTATTCCTTTAATAATATCATCTACATAAGTATAATCCCTGCTGGTTGAACCATTGCCAAAAACAGGAATAGGCTCATCATTTAATATGGATTTAAAGAATTTATGAATAGCCAGATCAGGCCGCTGACCGGGACCATAAACAGTAAAAAATCGTAAAGCTAAAAACCTGATGCCATGCAAATAACTATATACATGTCCCAGCATTTCGCCTGCAAGTTTAGTGGAAGCGTACGGACTGATGGGTAAAAGCTTTTCTTCTTCCTGCCAGGGTACATTTTTATTGATCCCATAAACACTGCTTGATGATGCAAATACAAACTGTTTAATCTTACGTTCACGGGCAAACTCCAGCAGGTTTTGTGTACCGTTTACATTTACTTCCTGGTATAAAATAGGGTTTTGAATACTTGGCCGTACTCCCGCCTTTGCTGCTAAATGCAGTATGACATCAATATCTCCAACCTGTAAAAAAACATCCGGATTACGGATGTCTCCTTCAATAAGCTGATAATTGGGATGATCTAAAAAAGGTTTAACATTCAGTTCTTTTTGTTTACGCGGGTAAAAGGGGTCAAAATTATCTAAACAGGTAATATGATAATTGCTTCTTAATAAATTATGGGTAAGGTTACTGCCAATAAAACCTGCGCCTCCGGTGAGTAAAATACGTTTAAATTCACTCATTTATATTTCTGGAGAGGGTTTTTAATGCCGGTTTTTTATAATTAAGCATAAACTAAATTGAAACAACAAATCTAAAATTATTACCTTTATAATTGCAGTACGCTTACATTAAAATTACTTAAACTAATGATCGCCTTCAACGATTTTGATAATCCACAAGTTGCCGGTTTACCAAACCATCTTAAGCAATTTATTGTGGAGCAGCACTATGAACATTATACCCCTGTTGATCATGCGGTTTGGCGCTATGTGATGCGGCAAAATTACAGCTATTTAAAAGATGTAGCCTATTATCCTTATATACCCGGATTACAGGCTGCTGGTTTAACCATAGAAAAAATACCTGATCTTAAAGAAATGAATACTGCCCTGGCAAAAATTGGCTGGGGTGCTGTAACAGTTGATGGTTTTATACCTCCGGCTGCATTTATGGAATACCAGTCATACCGTGTGTTGGTTATTGCCGCGGATATCCGCCAAATCAATCATATTGAATATACACCCGCACCGGATATTATTCATGAATCTGCTGGTCATGCGCCAATTATCGCGGATGTAGATTATCACCAATACCTCAGTTATTTTGGTTCTATTGGTGCAAAAGCAATTTTCTCCTCTAAAGATTTTGAACTTTATGAGGCCATACGTGAGCTTTCTATTTTAAAAGAAATGCCTAATACAGATCCTGTTGCTTTGCGTAAAGCCGAAAAGAAAGTTGATTTCTGTCAGAAGAATTTAGGAGAGCCTTCTGAAATGGCCTTATTAAGCAGATTGCATTGGTGGACGGTTGAATATGGATTGATCGGGACGCTGGACAATCCTAAAATTTACGGCGCCGGATTACTTTCATCTATTGGTGAAAGTTCTACCTGTTTGAATCCTGAGGTTAAAAAACTCTGGTATACCTATGATGCTATTAATTATCCCTTTGATATTACCCAACAACAACCGCAGTTATTTGTAACGCCAAACTTTCAAAACCTGATTACTGTTTTAGAACAATTCGCAGATACGATGGCTTTCCGGCGGGGCGGATATGAAGGATTGTTAAAGGCAATAGGATGTAAAAACGTATGTACAGCAGTTTATAGTTCGGGTTTACAGGTTACAGGGGTTTTCACTGATGCTGGAATTAACATTAATAACGAATTAACTTTTATAAAAACCACCGGTCCAAGCGCTTTATCTTTTGAAAACAAGCAATTGGAAAAACATGATAAACACTATCATAAAGACGGATTTTCATCCCCGGTAGGGAAAATAAAACAGTATAATATCCCGCTGGAAGATTTCACTAATGAGGAATTAACTGAAGCGGGAATACAAATAGGAAAAAATACAGTTCTTAATTTTGAAAGCGGCCTGATTGTAAGCGGTACTGTTGTGAACACTGAACGTAAACATGGTAAATTATTATTAATCACTTTTACTAATTGTACTGTAAAAGATGAAAAAGGAACTATTTATTTTGAACCAGGCTGGGGAGTTTACGATATGGCAGTTGGAGAAAAAATAGTTTCAGTATTTTGTGGTGCGGCAGATAAAGATGCTTTTGAAGAAGTTGCGTTAATATCTAAAACTACCAGTTATCATCCTGAATATGATGAAAAAACAAAACAATATCACCACCTTTTCCAAACAGTAAGAGATTGCCGTGAAAATCATTCCGGTTATGAAAAATTCGTTTCGGTTTGGAACTCATTAAAAACCAGTTTCCGCGATGACTGGTTAGGTGCTATGGAGATACTTGAAATTTTAGATCAGGAAGGTATAATGCCAGATCTTGCAAAAGAAATCCGCATTTATTTGGAAATAAAGGCTGCACATGAACCGGAAAATGCCAAATTAATAAATGATGGTTTTTACATGATCAAAAATCCGGTAAACCAGTTAGTAACATCTAAAGTATGAACATTATTATCAGCGGAGCCAGCAGCGGAGTAGGGTTTGAAGCTGTTTTAGAACTTGCGCTTTCTAACAATCATCAAATTATTGCGCTGGCAAGAAACGAGGATAAACTCCGTAATTTATACGAGATAGCGATTAATCTAAATCCTGACTGCACGTTATATCCTGTAATTTTTGATATCGGGCACACTAATTATGAAACAACTCTGGTCCCCATTATTAAAAAACATCTGGGAACAGTTGATATCTTAATTAATAATGCCGGCTTATTGATCAATAAGTCTTTTGAAGAACTTTCTGAACTGGATTTTGTTGAAATGCTGCAAGCCAATTTCTTAGGGCATGTAAAAATGATACAACAGATTTTACCATTTATGAAAGAGAATGCACATATTGTAAATATTGGAAGTATGGGCGGTTTTCAGGGGAGTGTTAAATTCCCCGGACTGGCGGCTTATTCGGCCAGTAAAGCGGCATTACATAATTTAACAGAATGTTTGGCGTTAGAATTAAGTAACAGAAAAATAAAAGTAAATTGCCTTGCTTTAGGTTCTGCTCAAACAGAAATGCTCGAAAAAGCTTTTCCTGATTATCAGTCACCAGTTATGGCCTTTGAAATGGGTAAATATATCGCCGATTTTGCGTTAACAGGACATAAATTTTTTAACGGGAAAATAATCCCTGTTGCAGTAACTACACCCTAAACAAATATAATTATGAAAAATTTTATCTACATCTGCTTTGCTTTAATCTTGCTTGCTTCATGCCAGTCCAATGAAAAGGAAAACAAAGGCCTAACTTCAAGTAATAATGAAGCATCCGAAGAAAAGAAGTTAGATGTACCCTGGATAGTTACTGATAATGAGAAAACACAAAAGCTTGAAATTAAAAAGAATCCTGCGGCTGATGCCAGTAATTTGAATGTACAGGATATTATTGATGCCCTGAATATTAAATATCCGCAAATTAAATTGGAGTGGGTAAAGCAAGAAGGTGAAAAAGCCTTTGTGAAAATTATTGATGCCGATTATTTAACTCAGCAAATGGGTACCACAGGTGCAGAAAGTTATCTGGCAGAAACTGTTTTTTCAATCACAGAAATCAAGGGGATTACTTCGGTAGACATTAAGTTTGAAGAAGGTGATCACGCCGAGCCCGGAGTATATACGAGGAAAAGTTTCAAGCGCTTTAATGTAGATTTAATTTTAAAGTAATAGAAATTTAAAAGCAGGGACAGGCCCTGCTTTCTGTTTCATCAATTACTTTTTGCCCATTAGCAAAACTTCATTTACTATAATTTCAGTGATAAACCTTTTAATACCTTCTTTATCGGTATAGCTACGGCTGGTTAATTTACCTTCAATAGTAACTTCACTTCCTTTTTTTAAATAGTTTTTGGCTAATGCGGCATTACGATCCCACATGACCAAATTATGCCATTGCGTTTCTTCTACTTTTTCGCCTTTATCGTTTTTGTACGAATCGTTAGTAGCAATGGAAACTCTTGCTACTTTCTTTTTTTCATTAATTGATTTTACTTCCGGATCGTTTCCTAAAAATCCTACTAAACGGACACTGTTTCTTAAATTACTCATGATCTTAAATTTTAAAAGTTTATGTGATTAACGAACACTAACCAACCATTGATTAGCGACAGGACAAAGTTGAGGTTTGCTGTAAAAATTACCCGGATGATAAATAGTTATAATTGAATATAAACGATTATAAACGTTTGTAAATGGATAATAAAGTCTTAACTTTATGAAAACAACGTATTTATGTCTGAAGAAAGAAAATGCCTTGATTGTAATGAATTGGTCCGCGGGAGAACGGATAAGAAATTTTGTAATGACCAGTGCCGCAATAATTATAACAATCGCTTGAACAGCACTAGCGGCGGTTTAGTGCGCCATATTAATAATGTGTTACGCCGGAACAGGCGTATTTTAGAGGAGTTAAACCCGGAAGGGAAGACTAAGGTTCTTAAGAAAAAATTAGTTTCAAAAGGATTCGATTTTGAACATATTACTTCGCTTTATCATACCAAAACAGGTAAAACATATTTCTTTTGTTACGAATTAGGGTATCTGATGCTGGATGAACTGGAAGTTTTACTGGTAAAAAGAGAAGATCAATATAAATAAACCTTATAGTGTTATTAAGTGTTTATACCTGGTAAATTAAATACATCAATTTCCCTGCAAACTATTAATAAATAATTATCCGATATTGCATCGCAAAAGTATATTTCATGAACCTGATTAAACAACATTTTACTGAAGCACAAAAAGCTTTAACAACTTTTCTGGGTAATGATGCTAATTTCCAAAAAATTGAACTTGCCGGAAAATTGCTGGTAGAAGCTATAAATAAGGATAAAAAGATCATTTCATGCGGTAACGGTGGCTCTATGTGTGATGCGATGCATTTCGCCGAAGAGCTTTCGGGCAGGTATAGAAGTGACCGTAGGGCATTACCCGCAATTTCCATTTCAGACCCCTCCTATTTATCATGTGTTGCCAATGATTATGGTTTTGATTTCGTATTCTCCAGAATGGTTGAAGCCATCGGGCAAGCGGATGATGTTTTATTTGCTATCAGCACCAGCGGAAATTCAAAAAATGTACTGAATGCGATAGAATCTGCAAAAAAGAAAGGAATGAAAGTAATTGGTTTAACTGGAAAAGACGGCGGAAAAATGGCCTCACTCTGTGATGTTGAGATCCGGGCGCCTTACTCTGATCATGCAGATCGTGCCCAAGAAATCCATATTAAAGTTATTCATGCATTAATAGATTATATAGAACAAGAAACAAAATAAAGTGTAATTTTAGTGTGTTTTTGGATTATAAAAAACTAATAAATGTTTCTATATTTGCAACCCCGCAGAATAGGCTCCGGGAATATGTTGAATACATAAACTATAAAAGATGGCAACTAAAATCAGATTGCAACGTTTTGGTAAAAAAGGAAAGCCTTTTTATCACGTAGTGGTAGCAGACGCACGTGCTCCAAGAGATGGTAAGTTCATAGAACGTATAGGCTCTTACAACCCAAACACAAATCCCGCTACGGTTGAAATTAATTTCGAAAAAGCTTTAGACTGGGTTAACAAAGGTGCACAACCTACAGACACCTGTCGTGCATTACTTTCTTACAGAGGCGTTCTTTACAAAAAACACCTGGAAGGCGGCGTTAAAAAAGGCGCTTTAACAGCAGAACAGGCTGAAACTAAATTTGCTGAGTGGTTACAAGGCAAAGAAGGTAAAATTGAAGGTAAAAAAGAAGGCTTAACTAAATCTAAAGAAGAAGTTAAGAAAGCCGCATTAGCTGCCGAAACTAAAAAGAAAGCAGAAATTGCTGCAGCCATAATGGTTAAAAATACTCCTCCGGTAGAAGCAGCAGCAGAAGCTCCTGTTGCTGAAACAGCAGTTGAAGAAACAGAAGAAACTCCAGTTGCTGAAACCACAGTTGAGGAAGTAGAAGAAACACCAGTTGCTGAAGCTCCGGTAGAAGAAGTTGCTGCAGAAACAACTGAAACTCCTGCTACAGAGGAAAGCGCTGAAGAAAAAGCAGAGTAAAAACTATTTATTATTATTACAGGCGATAGCGAAGGATCTTTCTAAAAAGGAGAAAACCTTCGCTATTTTTTTTTAAATCCTTTCAAATGAAAGTAGAAGATTGTTTTTACATCGGTTATATCACCAAAACAAAAGGATTAAAAGGAGAGGTGCAGGTTTTTTTTGAATACGATGAGCCGGCTGACCTTAGTCTGGAATCTGTTTTTGCAGAAATTAACGGCAAATTGATCCCTTACTTTATATCTTCTTATAAACTGCAAACCAACCAGACCGGTAATTTTTATTTTGATGATGTAGATACCATTGAAAAGGCCGAAAAACTGATCCGGAAAAAACTTTACCTGCCCAATACCCTCAAACCTGTACGTGATAAAGATGAATTCCTGATTTCCGATTTAAAAGGCTTTATGGTACATGATGAGAAAGAAGGTGAGTTAGGGGAGATCATTGAAATTCATGAATACCCGCAACAATACGTTGCCGTCGTCCTATATAAATTTAAAGAAGTATTATTCCCATTAAATGATGACCTGATCGTGGAGATTGACCAGGAAAAGCAAATTCTTCATGTGAATTTGCCTGATGGATTAATATCCCTTTATGTAGAAGAGTGATTTTACAATATGTAATGGACACTCTCCAGACACTCTCTCGTCCGGAGAGTTTTTGCATGTGTCAGGGGAGTTTCTGGAAGTGTCCGGAGAGTTTTTGCATGTGTCCAGGCAGTTTTTTCATGTGTCGGAAGAGTTTTTACAGGTGTCCAGGCAGTTTTTTCATGTGTCGGAAGAGTTTTTGCAAGTGTCCGGGCAGTTTCTCCAAGTGTCAATGGAGTTTTTCTATATGTCAGTGTAGTTTTTGCAAGTGTCAGGGCAATTTTTGCAGGGTGCGTTCAGAGAGCGTTCATTAAACCGTGTCAGGCGATAAAAACCCCGGTATAACCAGGGTTTATGCTATCTTATTCTGGCTTTTATTTGTTTTTATCAGCGTACCCAAATACTTTTTGCAAAAGTGTGGTAGAGCGGGCGTTAATGTTATCTCTTATCTTAAGCTCTTCCTGTGCTACCTGTATAAACATACCATCTATTGCTTTTTGTGTAACATAGCCTGAAAGATCTGTAGTAACAGGGCTTACCAAGGGAAGTTTATTATAGCGAGTAGTAGCATCTCCCCAATACTTTGTTGCACCTACTTTACTTAAGCTGGTACTGATTACGGGTTTAAACTTTTCCATTAACTGTGCAGTAGTTACTCTTTTAAAATACTCTGTGGCGGCATCTTTATTACCCAGCAAAATGTTTGTTGCATCAGTAATGGTCATTTGTTTTATAGCCGAAACAAAAATAGGTTTGGCTTCTTTTGCCGCGTCTTCTGCGGCACGGTTAACACTGGTAATTACATTATCTGCCAATGAGCTAAGGCCAATGCTTCGCAGTGTTTTTTCTACTTTTTGCGCTTCCGGCGGAAAAAAGATCTTAATCGCTAAATCCCCTAAAAAGCCATCTTTGGCAGAAAGTTTATCTGCACCCTGCGAGGTGCCTATTTCTAAAGCCTGTTTAATGCCCTGTCCTATTTCCAGCGATGTTGGGTTTCCGCCTATAGAGCTTTGTTTTAAAATATCGCCAATTAATGCCTGGTTTTGCGCATCGCAACTGCTTAAACAAGCTAAAAAGGATGCTAAAAAGTAAATAGTTATTTTATTCATCGTAGTCTTTTATATCCCCAATATTACGCAAATCTTTTTTCATTAAGCTGGCAGACTTCACTAAATTTAGAAATTCTGACCGATAACCTTCCGAATCTTTACCCATAGCGTTTTTTGCTAAAGATATAACCTGTTCAAAACTGGCATTTTGTTTAAATTCAGACTGGCGCAATAACATCCCGTATTCTGCCACTGCCGCGGCAAACCTGAAGTTGTTGCTGGTATTTGAATTTAGTTCCGCAGAATTATCTAAAACTGCTTTTTGAAGTAATTTGCTGGCGTTTCCATCCGGCTGTTTATAGCGTAACTTAACGGTTAATAATTCATTACCGGTATTTCCCTTACTATCTTTTTTATTATCCTGGTATTTCAGGTCATCTACCTGGCCAATAAAGCTGCTTTTTACGCCAACCGGAATAATTTCGTATAATGCGGTTACGGTGTGCCCGGAGCCCAGATCTCCGGCGTCTTTTTTATCATCATTAAACTCTTCATCTTTAAGCATACGGTTTTCGTACCCAATTAAGCGGTAAGCCTGTACCTTAGCGGGATTAAACTCAATTTGTAATTTTACATCCTTTGCAATGGTGAATAAAGTGCCGCCAAACTCGTTCACCAAAACTTTACGGGCTTCGGTAATATTATCTATATAAGCGTAATTTCCATTACCCTTATCTGCCAGGGTTTCCATTTTGCTGTCTTTATAGTTGCCCATCCCATAACCCAGAACGGTCAGGAACACACCGCTTTTACGTTTCTCCTCTATCAGGCGCTGCATTTCGCCATCACTGCTTGCGCCCACGTTAAAATCACCATCGG
>JBASZP010000378.1:0-3668 GCA_049660965.1 Daejeonella sp.
GTATTGTAGATGATCTCCTGGTTTACCGTATAGATGATAAAACGTATATGCTGGTAGTAAACGCTTCTAATATTCAAAAGGATTGGGATTGGATCTCTAAGTATAATACCTACGGGGTTGAGATGAAAGATATTTCTGATCACACTTCTTTATTGGCCGTACAGGGGCCTAAAGCTGCGGAAGTTTTGCAAAGTTTAACAGATGTTGACCTTGCTTCTATGGAATATTATACTTTTAAAAAGGGAAAGTTCGCAGGAGTAGATAATGTGCTTATTTCTGCAACCGGATATACTGGTGCGGGAGGTTTTGAATTATATTTTGACAACCAGCATGCAGAACATATCTGGAAAGAAATATTTAAGGCCGGTAAACCTTTCGGGATTAAGCCTATTGGTTTGGCCGCACGTGATACTTTACGTTTAGAAATGGGTTTCTGCTTATATGGAAATGACATTGATGATACCACCTCTCCTTTAGAAGCAGGTTTAGGCTGGATTACCAAATTCACTAAGGACTTTGTGAATGCAGAAAATTTAGCAGCCCAAAAACAAACAGGTGTTGAACGTAAACTGATAGGATTTGAAATGATTGATCGTGGTATTCCACGTCATGATTATGAAATTTTAGATGCAGAAGGAAATAACATTGGTAAAGTAAGTTCTGGAACACAATCTCCCTCATTTCAAAAAGCAATTGGCCTGGGTTATGTTAAAACTCATTTTGCCAAAGAGGGAACTGAAATATACATCAGCATCCGCGAGAATAAAGTAAAAGCCCGGGTAGTAAAATTTCCCTTTAAATAATAGCCTCATACCCTTCTTCTCCATTAGAGAAAGAGAAATTAAGTTTAAATGCCAGAAAAAAGACTGGAAGTTTGCCTGACACCGGCATTACTTCATTTATATGATATCAGCGAAAGCATAGTTGTAGTAATAGATATTTTCAGGGCTACCTCATCTATTTGTTATGGAATTGAAAACGGGGCAAAAGCCATTATTCCGGTTGCTTTTGTTGAAGATTGTGAGGTTTATCGTAATTCTGGTTGCCTTTTAGCCGCCGAACGTGATGGCGAAGTAGTAAAAGGTTTTGATTTTGGCAATTCTCCCTTTGCTTATACCCAGGATAAAGTAAAGGGGAAAACAATTGTACTCACTACCACCAACGGAACCCATGCGATTAAGAGATCTAAAGAAGCCAGTAAAATTGTAATTGGTTCTTTCTTAAACCTTACAACTTTATGTAACTGGCTAAAAGCACAACCAGAGCATGTTCTTTTATTATGTTCCGGATGGAAAGATAAGGCAAATTTGGAAGATACCTTATTTGCTGGTGCAGTTGTCCATCAATTAGCTGACAATGGGTATAAATTAGAGGATTCCGGAATTATAGCTGTTGATCTTTATAATCTGGCTAAGGATGATTTAACTACTTATCTTAAAAAAACATCACATAGCGAGCGTTTAAAGAAACTGGGAATAGAAGAAGATATTCAGTTTTGCCTTAATGTGGATATTACTACTGCCATCCCGGTTTTAGAACGCGACCAGTTAGTTCGTATGCTATTTTAAAGAATAAAAAGTATCTTTTTATCTTAACTTCTTATTACTCTGATGTCTTTCAGAGTCTCTTGTAGTTTTCTTTTCCAGGTTCTTTTGGAGTGCATTGGTTAAATTAATTCCTGTCTGATTAGCGAGACAGATCAGTACAAATAAAACATCCGCTAATTCATCCGCCAGATTTGTTCCTTCATCAGATTTTTTAAAAGATTGTTCGCCATATTGCCTGGCCATAATACGGGCAACCTCTCCTACTTCTTCCATTAAAATAGCCGTATTGGTTAATTCATTAAAGTAACGAACACCGGTTGTTTTAATCCAGTTATCTACTGTTTTTTGTGCTTCTTCAATAGTCATTACTCTTTTTGTTTTGTATCCATGATAATGGTAACCGGTCCGTCATTTATTAAACTTACTTTCATATCTGCGCCAAATTGACCTGTTTGAGGTTTTTTACCGCTGTATTCTTCCAGTTTATTAATCATTAACTCATAAAGCGGGATTGCTTTTTCAGGTTTCGCCGCACGTGTAAAACCCGGGCGGTTTCCTTTCTTCGTTTGTGCGAAAAGCGTAAATTGTGAAATAAGCAGGATATCTCCCGCTACATCTGCCAGCGATCTGTTCATTTGCCCGTTTTCATCATTAAAAATACGCATGTTTACTATTTTCTGGGCCAGCCAGTCTGCATCTTCTGTGTTATCTGCATCTTCAATTCCTAAAAAAATCAAAAAACCAGGGCTTATTTCTCCAATAATTAGTTCATTAACTTTTACGGAAGCTTCAGAAACCCGCTGGATAACAACCCTCATCTTTATTATTGATCAATTCCGGTTTAATAAATGTTCTCACATAATACTTCTTTATACATATTAAATGGATTGAAATATCATCACCAGGTTTTTCAGTTCATTCTTTACCTGATTCATTCCTATTAAACCTCCGGACATTCCTGATGTTTGTTTTGTAACAGTTACTTTTAAGTTTTTATCCTCCTCTTCATAAATGGAGATAAAAAACTTAAAATATTTAACAAAAGCTCCGAAGAGGAGTCTCATCGTCCTGCTGCCCTTAGTATAAATGGCATTTCCTGCTTGTCCTTCGGTAGGTGTATAGCCTGATAATATTAATATATCGTGAACTTTTTTTATTAACTCGTCTTTATCAATTCCCGAATAGGTATTGGTAAACAAATCATCAGTTAAGGCTTCATTTTTTATAAAACTTTTCATTCTCTTTTTCTTTAAATGTTTTTATGTGTATTGACTTTTAATATATTATTTAATATCAGCTTGTAGCTTTTTATTTCTTCAGTTACTTTATTCAGCTTATTTCCCCAATACTCCAGGTAATCAACTAATTCATGAGATGCTAAATAATCTTCATCCCGTTTATTTAATTTCTCCTGATACTCAAGCCTGATCTTTTCTAAATAGATCAAATAATCCTTTACATTATGTGGAATATAACCCGGTCCGTCACATCCGCAAGTATGAAAAGTGTTTCCAACTTTATACATGCTTTTAACTATTTCCCATTCTTCAATTTTTTCTTTCTTCGGAGCCTTAAAGTCCAGTCCAATACTATACATCTCTTTTCTGCAATCCGGACATAGATATTTCTTGTTTCTATACTGTTCCTCAAAATATTTTATTAAACCAGGGTTATCTGTACGGAACTGTTTAGTTTTTTCATCATCGGGATTATGATAAGCCTGTTTATAAGAATGCCACTCACTCTTCTGCACGATATCTGCAAATACCGGCTGCTTGAAAGTTTTCCTGCAATCAAAACAAACATAATGAGGTTTATATATTTTTATAGGCATAGCTGCACATTTCTCTTATTCTGTCTTTAAATTATCGGATTTATATCTAATTCAAAATACTTTGTTTATTTCTAATAATAAACTTTATTCTATGATCAATCATAAAATGTTAAAAACATATCAAACAGTAAATATCTATAAAACATTACACTTTCTTATTATTTCTCATGAGAAATAAACAGCAATTTTAACTTCTCTTAAACTCTATTATTTCTTTAAATTGTGCCCTCAAATTAAACATTAATCAGGTAAGGGAACTATTCAGAAAATGCAGCTTACACAACTGG
>JBASZP010000379.1:0-2763 GCA_049660965.1 Daejeonella sp.
ATTCTGTATTTATTTTCAGTAAAAAACCAATAGAACTCTTAAAAACCATACAACTGGATAAACAATCACGCACCTCAAATAACCTGGCTAAAGTATTACTGAAAAATTACTGGAAATTACAACCGGAGCTGGTCAGTTCAGGAATTGCCGATGCTTTTATTTTAATTGGCGACCGTACTTTTGGTCAAAAAAATAACTATGCATATGTATATGATTTAGCCGAAGAATGGCAAAAATTTACACAACTTCCCTTCGTATTCGCTGTATGGGCTGCTAATAAAACAATGCCCGAATCCTTTATAAGCAGGTTTAATGCCGCCTTAAAATTTGGTTTAGATCATCGTAAAGAAGTAATTGAACAATTGCCACCTATAGAAAATTTTGACCTGGAAGATTACCTGATGAACCGTATTGATTATCATTTTAACGCTAAAAAGCAGGAAGCCTTAACCCTCTTTCTCAC
Source organism: Daejeonella sp. (assembly GCA_049660965.1). Classification (GTDB taxonomy): domain Bacteria; phylum Bacteroidota; class Bacteroidia; order Sphingobacteriales; family Sphingobacteriaceae; genus Daejeonella. The sequence continues at coordinate 464 of JBASZP010000379.1, forward strand.
ATTTTTAAAAGCTTTAGAACTACCTTCTTATACTGTTGGTAAATAAGTTTTAATTTTTCACCAGATCAAGCCTGGTCAGTAAAAACTCTGTTTCATTATCAGTATGAAAAGTTGTAGTACTAACCTGGTAACTTCCTGGTGTTAAATTCACACTGAGGGCATCATTTAATACATCTTCGCCGGGCAATGCCGAGTCAAAAGCAAGCAAGGGGCCCTTAATCTCAAATTTGTCTTTTACTAATTCCCAGCCTTTTTTAGGCAGTACTTTCAATAAGTCCTGAAGTTCCTGGTCATTATTTGCATCAGAAGAGATTACCCGTATAAATAATCCGCTGCTATTTGAAAGAGGCATAAAATGGAGATTATCAGGCGTTCCCAGGATGAGTGCATGCTGACCGGCTACAGGTGTAATATGTCCTGTCTCCGGGCCTTTGCAAACCAACTCATAGGCATCAATATTATCTGATCCTAACCATTTATCTGCTACTGTGGCAGGAATAACAATATAAGGCCCGCCAAAACTGGAAACAGACCTGCTTATCTGATTGAATGCAAGTTCTGTTGCACTTTGATCAGCTTTTTCTTGTACGGGGCTTTTAATTTTTTCCAGGTCTTCAGGAGTAATTTCCACATGTTCTCCCTGACAAATCTCATATTTAATTTGCCCGGTCATATTTCCCAATCCTGCTTCCAGGCTGGGCCTTGGATCACGGCTAATTGGTGTACGCCATTCCAGCCATCCCTTAACCGATGTTTCTTTATAATAAATCAGCTTTTTTTCCAGGTCATCTAATTTATTTGCTTTACGAAACCGGAGTACTAATTCATGATCTGTTATCATCAGTAAAGCATAACAAATTCCCTGGAGGGAAAATTTTAACCAATCGCCTTCTTCAGTTACGGTTACACCCTCTCTGCCCTCACCAAGTGATGTTCTTTCACTCGTTAGTGCATATTTAGCAGTGGCAGATAATTTCTTTTTATCTTCTTTAGTGCCTTTTTTGTCAGCTTTCATCTAATTTAAAACAGTTTTTCTTTATGAATTTCTAAAAGTAGGAATAAAAATATAATTAGCAATGAAAATGATTTTTAAAAGAAAGGCTTTTTACGCTGTTAGTGATTTTTTTAAGACTTCACACTCATTTTAACCACCCTATATCTCATAAAATAATTTATAAGGCACTAAGATAGCCGGCAAAGCTTGCTAAAAAGCCACTAATTAATTATTTTTACGAAAGATAAGTGTTGTATGGATGATTTTAATACAGTATAAATACCTGTTTTAAAGTAGTTGTAATTTATTTTAGCGCTGTAAATAGTAAATTCATGAAAAATAATAAGGATAAAGAAGAAAACAAGGCTCCGCTTAGTGAAAATGACCAGAAGAAAATTGATGAGATTTATGAAGAGGTTGAGTTCTTAAAAAAAGTTAAGGAAGAACTCAGAACAGAAGAACGGTTTGTTAATTACTTTAAAGATTTTGATCCTAAATCAGTCGATTCTTTTATTGACAGCTATGCTCATAACAGGTATATGTGGATGCGTTACGGGCCTATGTATAAGAAATTAAATGATGAAGAAGATACAAAATGGATCAATACCGCTTATGAGCATCTGGGGTTTATTCAGCAAAAGAAACTGTTTGATGCACAATGTCTCTGGCGGGCAGAAAAGGTAAAATTTGAAGATGTAGATGTTTGCTATGATTTTGTCTACTGGGAAAAATATGTCCTTCAATGCCCTTTTATTGAACCTATAAATGAAGATGATGTTAATTTATACATTGATTATTTGAACCATAATAATGTAGAGTTTAGTTTATGGTACACGCACAATGACTGGCAGGATTATGATGAAATAAAAGAAGCCTATCATAACAGCGATGCTAATAGAGACTTCCCCGAATGGTATGATTTTTATAATAGCCGCCGTGGCACAAGCGCTTACCTGATCCTCCCCGATATACGGGGAGAAAAGGAGGAATTTTACCGTGATATTTATATTAAAGAAAGGGACAAACAAACTGAAGAAGAAGATAAAAAACGTGAAGAACTTCGTGATAAAAGACCCAGGGTGCCCTCTACTTATGATAAAGAGCATTTAACGTTTTTTGTAAATACTTTTGAGGATAAACAAACCCAGATTCATTTTAAGGCTTTTGAAAGGAACAGCGAGGGTGGGGATGAAGAAGAGATAGAGGAGATCATCCGGATTTTGCTTGCTGCCGGTGAATATGTCCCTATACAGGCCCATTATGATTTCAGGGAAGCTTTGCGTCAGGCCCATGACCGGTATAACGC
>JBASZP010000380.1:0-5468 GCA_049660965.1 Daejeonella sp.
CAGCAGAAAACTGGATATGGTATAAAATGCGTAGCCAGGTTAAATAGATTAAAATAGTCAATTTTACGCAGGGAAATAGTAAGTTTTGCGTATAGCAAAGGGTTTATAATTTGATAGTTATTTGGTATTCGTAATACCAAATTAAACATCATGTCAAAAAGAGAGAATGGCATTGCTTCTGGTGTGGAAGCAACAGAGAAAATGGAGTTGACATCTGCCACGGAAATACTGCACCAATGGAACTTATCACTTGCTGACGGGTTTGCTGATGCCGGTAGCAGTTCTGTTATGCCGGATAATAGCGTTGTTGTTGAGCTGTTGAATAAGTGGAGTAATACTGCAGAAAATCTGCAGCGATTGATTTTAGATGAAATGATTGGCAGGCACTATGCAAAAGATAAAGAGGAATTCATCAGGATGGTTCAATTAATGCTGACAAAATTATTAGACAGGGTTTCCTTTGTCTGCTCCTGTTCCTCAATTTCTATAAATGATAACCGGCCAGGTTTGTTAACACAGGAGTTGTTAAAGGCACTTCATTTTATTCAAGAATATTTTGGAACCTATTTTGATAAAAATGAAAGTGTGCCGGATGTATTAGTATCGTTTTACAAAAAAGAAATTAATACCTTGTCAGAATCCTTACGGATTAAATTGAGTTCATCAGCTTCAACCGAACAACTACTAACAGAAACACTGCATAATCATTTCATAAGTGCATACGAAAACCACAATCACCCGGTTACATACCGGTTGCATTTTTATGAAAAGGAATTGCTACGGGAACTTTCAAATGAAGTGAATCCTGCAACCGACAGTATCAGAAAGTTATTGTACTACCACAACTTTAACTCTTCGATGTTCGTTATATATGAGTTTGACAGGTTGGTTAATCTGTTGTCAGCAATATCAACAAAATCTGAAAAGATATTAATGCTTCGCTCTGAATTAAAAATTATAAATCAATTACCAGTAAGAATAAATTATTACTTCGATGAAAATATGCCATCGTTAAAAGAACAGGTAAGTACATGGATAACAGAAGAAATAAAATATTGTGAGGCAGGTCATTTTATACAAGCACCAAATTCATCCGTAACTGAGCCTGAAAACAAAATTAATACCACATTATCTGTTGCAAAATTAGGCTTGCTTATCAGGCTGTTGGTGGTTGACAAAATAATCATCAATCGTACAGTTGCTCCAATGCTGCGTACTGTCGCCAAAACTTTTACCACTTTACAACGGGAAGAAATCTCATTCGGCAGTTTGGAAACAAAATATCATGCGCCAGATAAAGCAACAATTGATGTGATGAAGGATATGCTCCATAAATGGATTCATATTTTGAGCAAATTGTAAAACACCACATGGCCTGGCACATCAAAAACTCAAATCAATATTTCAATAGCTTCACAAGATTATTCTTATCAAGATACTTCCACAGTTCCTGATAATAGTGGTATGTAAAACCATCTAACTTCAACAGTTGACTTACCGGCCAGTTAAGCAGTTGTTCCATATCATTAAAGCAAAGACGGCGGCACAGGTCTTTAAATCCCGGAGTTAGGGGATGATTTGTTAATGGACTCTTTATAAATACTTCGACTTTCATTACTAAAAGCTTTAAGAAATTGTAAAGTGCGGTCTTATTAGGCCGCAATTATTATGCCTGATTAGGTCATCTTGCCAATTCATTGTTTAACATGATTCGGCAAAGCGACAAAGGCAATCTAAAAAAGCTGGGTGCAAATATTAAAAGGCTCCGGGAGACGAAGAATCTAAGTCTCCGGGAACTGTCGTATGCCTGTGATATTGATAACAGCAAAATTGCAAAAATAGAAAAGGGTCAAATCAATATAACCTTCACTACGATTTTACAATTAGCAAAGGCATTAGAAATCTCTCCATCGGAATTACTCATGGCCGATTACGATTAGTTCTGCAGTCGTACTTCTTCCATTAGGGTAGTCCTACTGAACCTATCTCCATTTTGCATTTTTTGGAAGTGTTTTTGTATTCCTGTTAAAGGTACAAATTCGTCACTAAAGATTAATGGGGTTATGTTACAATCAATATCATGGAGTCAATACTTCTCCACTCTGTTGTTATCAATAATTGTTTATTACACCTATGTAGCCTACAAATTTTTTCGCTGGGAAATACTTTCTTTGATTGGTATAAAAAGAATAGACGAAAAAGGTACATCTATCCCGGTGGCAGAAATTAAAAAGCAATTTACTTCCAGCAATCATGCAGATTTTTTACCAAAGGATATGCTTTTTGAAGTAAATAGTAAACTGCAACCATTTTGGGATGAAGTGAATGCTTACCTGTCTGAAATAAAACCACAAGCCCCAAAAGAACAAATTTGCTTTGCTATTCAGCAAATATTGAACAAATATCCAGACTTAAACAACACAGAAAATAAAGCTGAAGTAGAACCTGCAATATCCGGGTTGCTAAATCAATATTTTCCTGAAAAGTTTACAATGGCTGACATCCAATATATCTGGCATTGAAAAGTAATGCTTCATTATCTGCGTGCAGGAAAATCAAGTGCGGATGGGTTAGTATAATGAAGCATTCTTTTTTTATTCATTTCTCAAAAATAATGTGTGTATGAAAAAAGTGATTGAAAGAAGAAAATTGATTAGTGGCACAATCTGCTTTGTATTGGTGCTCCTTACTGCTTCAGCTATTGCGCAAGATGGCAACGCCGGTATAAATGAAGCCAACACGAAAGTGCGGAGCTACTTTGCAGCAGGTGTAAACCTCATGTATGCCGTAGGTGCCATAGTTGGTTTGATTGGTGCTGTAAAAGTGTATCAGAAATGGAACAGCGGTGACCATGATACCGGAAAAGTAGCAGCGGCCTGGTTTGGTAGTTGTGTATTCCTCGTAATTGTAGCTACCGTTATCCGTTCATTCTTTGGTGTATAAAAACCTTTGCGTATGAAAGAAATCTTAATTGGCAAATTACTGGAGTATATCAGGGATAACAATCCTGATATACTCTTTGCTTTAGAAGCAGAAGACAAACTCCGTGTTTGGCTGTATGATAAGGTAAGTACTGCCGGGTCACTAATAAAGCAACTGAAGAATAGCAGCCAACCAGAATATATAATTGTAGAAACCTGCCTTGAAGAGATTACTAAGGAGCTTCGACCGTCAAGGTTCAATTACATACTGAATATCCTGGAAACTGAATTTGAAACTGACTATAAACTGCTTTTTCAATCAGGATTGCTTCAGCATGAAGTTGTCAATATGATTAACTATTGCAACTCCACTTTTGATGATTTACGATTCGCAGAAGAAAACGAGGATAATCAATTTATCCGCTATGCCATAACCGGAGCCGTAAGTGAATATCTGGAAAGTAACCGTGTGAATGAAAATGTGAGCAATGAGTTACAACAATCAGCAGAAACTTAAAGACAGTATCGAGGCTATTCGTATTGCCTTAAACTGGTCAGCAGAAAAACAATTAACTGCTGACCAGCTTTCTGCTTTAAAAAACTATGCCGGTTTTGGTGGGTTAAAAGCAGTACTGTTTCCGAATAGTTCTAAAGAAGAATGGAAGAAACTAAACGCTTCAAAAGAAGATTTAAAACTGCATCCGCAGATAATGGAACTGCATGAGTTATTGCAGCAGCAACTTACAGAGAAGGAATATAAACAGGCAATTGATTCCATCCGTAACAGTATCCTTACTGCTTTCTATACTCCTGAAATAATTCCGCAATCATTATTTGACACTTTAAAAGAGAAAGGGATTGAACCTACTGCTATGTACGAACCCAGCAGCGGTGCCAGTGTGTTTGTAACAGAAGCGGCGGCGGCGTTCCCATCATTGAAAACTGTGAATGCTGTAGAAAAAGATTTTTTAACCGGCAAAGTGTTGACAGCATTAAGCAGTTCATTTCCTGTTACTACTACTGTTCAAATTAAAGGCTTTGAAGAAACCCCGGCTTCGGAAAATGGACAGTTTGATTTAGAGGTCAGCAATATTCCCTTTGGCAATTTTAAAGTGTATGATGAAAGCATACAAGAAAAAGAGCTGAAGGATAAAATTCATAATTACTTTTTTGCAAAAGGACTTGATAAGTTGAAAGATGGTGGTTTGATGGCTTATATAACAACCGATGCTTTTCTTAACAGCCCTTCTAACCAGGTTGCAAGAGAGTATCTTTTCAATAATGCAGATTTCATCAGCCTGAGTGTAATGCCGGATAACCTGATGAAGGAAACAGGCAACACAGAAGCACCAAGTCATTTATTGATTGTTCAAAAAAATCAAATCAAACAATCACTCTCAACAGAAGAAAAACAGCTACTAAATACAGTTGAACAACAAAACGAATTTGGCAACTATTCATTGAATCAATACATCGTATTGCATCCAGAAATAATTCTGGGCAATCAGATAAAGCCAGGCCAAGACCAGTACGGCAAGGCACATCAAACCGTTTGGCAAACTGGTGACATCAATTTAATTGCACCAGCATTGAATAAAACTATCAGCGAAGGTTTTGATAAAAGGTTTAATGCAGAAAATTTCAAACAAGTAAATAAGCAAATTGAAAAGGCAAAAGGCAAACAACTTACTTATACGGAGATGCCGGAAAATAAACCCGACAATTCTTCTGTACAATTAGGTTTGTTTGATACAGGTTCTTCTAATGCCATCAACCGGGCTGCAGCTTACGTTAATCTGGCTGATGCTACAGTAGTAGATAAAAAGACAGCACGGATTCTAAACATCATCCGTACTAAAGACAAACCGGAGCATGAATTAATTGTTTTGATGACGGCAAAATCAACCGCCTTCAAACAATATGTTTATAAACTTTATTCCAATGCAGAAGAACTCCAGTTCTCTGCTAACTGGATGAATGCTGCTTTACTGCAACATGAATTAGCTGGCACAACAAATACGCTTAAAAAGTATGACCATCAATTTTACAACGATGGCGAGGCCGTGTTTCATATTTCATTAGGCGATGATGATAAACTGGAAACACTAAAGGACTTCAATCCACTCCACAAAGAAGGAACACTGATTGTACACAATAACCGGGTCGGCTTTGCTTCATACTTGGCATCTGATGATGGCAAGCCTGTCTTTATACCAAGTCTGCATGATAAGAAAGACCTCGGCTTTTACCAGCAATACACAGCGGTTAGGGATATGTATTTCGATTTGTTTGAAAAAGAAACAATAGAACAAACGGAACACAATGATTTACGAAAAGAATTGAATGAAGCCTACGAATCATAAACAAAAGGATACGGCCTGCTGAACTCATCCATCAACCGGCAACGGGTTTTAAAAGATGAAGCCTTTGGGTTAACCATGCTTTCATCATTAGAAAGAAAGGAAGGTGAACAATTTGTAAAAGCAGACATACTCACTCAGTCATTGGTTCCAAAACAGGAAATCTTTACTACAGACAATCCTTTAG
>JBASZP010000381.1:0-2118 GCA_049660965.1 Daejeonella sp.
TGAATTAGTAATTAGTCGGTGCATTTCAATAGCGTGTTCTGGTGTAATTACATCTTTGTCGCCAATTATGATTAAAGTTGGCGCTTTAATGGCTTTGATTTGGTCGTCAGAAATATCTTTAAAATTGACCATTCTTTTTGCATCCTTATCATGCATTGTTTGTAAACCGCTTGGTTCTGCTGCAACCTCTTTATAGGCTTCTTTTAACTGTTCCGGCATATTTTCCAGCCTTGCCTGTTCCATAAAATTCCAAAAATTGGGAGGCACTCCATTTCGTTTGCAAAGTGCGGAAGCTGCAATGACTTTATTAACTAATTCCGGATGACGAATAGCAATTTGTAAGGTTGTTGTACCGCCATTGCTAAAACCGAAAATATCTGCCCTGGGGATGTTTAAATTTTTCAAAAGTGTAGCAATATCATCTGCATCCTGTTCAAATGAAAGCTGGTTTTCTCTGTCGTTTGTGCGCCCATGCGCTTGTAATTCAACTGCAATAAGTTTTCTGTGTTTGGCAAGCATTGGAATTATTCTGCCAAAAGTTGTCTGAATTGTAGAACCACCACCATGGATTAGTATAAGAGGTTTCCCCTCTCCGTATATTTCATAATACATTTTTAGTCCGTTTACGGCTGAATAACCACTTTTAAATGTTAAACTGTGGGTTTTTGTAATCGTCATGTTTTTAGTTAGATTTTTCGTTTTTTTACTCTCATTACATGAAGACAAAATTATTAAAGCGAAAAATGTAATTATCTGTTTCATTTCTAACTTTGTTTATTGTCATAGAATTATTGATTAAGTGAAATAAGCTTTCTATCCGAAGGTCTGAAATACCAGGATACTAAAGTCAGCACTAGTAATAATACTGGTCCAAAAAAATCTTTGGTGCTATCTCTAATGGCTAAGTGAGAAAATACAGCACCCGACATGGCAAAGAAAAATCCGGCATACGCCCATTCTTTTAACAAGGGGAATTTAGGAATAAGTATAGCTGCGATGCCTAATATTTTCCAAATACCCAGTATGGTTAAAAAATAACGGGGATAACCCAGATTTGTCATCATCTCTGCTTCTTCTTTCATTTTAATTAATTGTACTATTCCGGTTGACAGCATTCCTAATGCAAGCCAGATGGTAGCGATCCAATAAATAATTCTGTTTAATTTCGTTGAGTTCCCAAGCTCGGTTTTCTTTGTCATTATTGGTTATTTTAATTTACTAATGATGATCTCTTATAAGTTATGTGCAATATTTAACTATCTTTTTAAAGAATACCGGTTAAAATTATTAAAATAAGTTTGTAACCTATACAAATATACAACAGCAAAACCCGCATGAAAATCAGCTTTTCTTTTTAGCGGCAGTTTGATTTGTTTTTTTTATGAGCATTCGTAAGGTGTTTTATATCCTAACTTTTATCAATTTTCTATTACCTTAATTATATCCAAAATTAAAGGAAAGGTATTCTCTTTAACCAGCATAAAATCATTTGCCCTTACCCACCTTGCATCAGTTATGCCTTCTTCTAATTGCGGTTTTAAAATAGGTTGTTTGTTTGCCTGCATCTTATACCAACTTGTTTTTTTAAGAATAGTATTTCTTCCCTGCTGATATATATGGTAAGTTTTGCAAATGTGGCGTCCAACTTTGCTGATCTTAATTCCACATTCTTCTTCTACTTCCCGTAAAGCTGCGTTCTTAGTATTTTCGCCATTTTCTAATTTTCCTTTTGGCAAATCCCATTTTCCATTTCTAAATATAAACAAATGTTGGTTTTGTTCGTTACTCACTAAACCCCCTGCTGCTTTTATAAATTTCATACGGTTTTTAATTTGTTTAAAGAGGCGTTTAACATTTGGAGAGAGTAAAACAAAATTACCTGTTAATTTTCCAAGGATTGCACAATTAGAGAAAGTTGAAAAATCAAAACTTTCAGGATCAAGGAGTTGATAATCTGAAAAGGCGGTTTCTATAGTTCCGCTTAGTAGTAAAGTAGTTTCATTAATATAAATTCTATAAATTTGGGCCATGATTAACAAAAGTGAGATTGAACAGAAAGTCGCTGAATTTTTATTACAAATTAAAGCAATTAAATTACAACCCAACCATCCCTTTACC
>JBASZP010000382.1:0-2354 GCA_049660965.1 Daejeonella sp.
ACGTGGTACTTCTGTTTATCTGGTTGACCGTGTTATCCCCATGCTACCCGAACGTTTATCAAACGGGGTTTGCTCTTTACGCCCTGATGAAGATAAATTATGTTTTGCCGCGGTATTTGGATTAGATAAGGAAGCCAATGTTATATCACAATGGTTTGGTAAAACCATTATTCATTCAGATAAACGCTTTAGTTATGAAGATGCACAGGAAATTTTAGAAGCTAAAAGAGGTGAATACAGTGAAGAATTGCTTAAATTGAATGAGTTAGCTTATAAACTTCGTGAACGTAAATTTAAACATGGTGCAATAAGTTTTGAAAGTACCGAAGTAAAATTTAAGCTGGATGAAAACGGAAAACCTTTAGGCGTTTATGTTAAAGAACGTAAAGATGCTCATAAACTGATTGAAGATTATATGCTTCTGGCAAACAAAAAAGTAGCGGAGTTTATTGCAAAAAAAGGAAAAGGTAAACAAAAATTAACCTTTGTTTATCGTTCACATGATGCTCCAAAAGAAGAAACTATTTTAAGCTTTGCACAGTTTGCCATTAAGTTTGGCTATAAAATAGATACCTCTTCGGGACGTGAAATAGCCCGGTCCATAAACTATTTGATGGAAGATGTTGAAGGTAAAAAAGAGCAGAATGTATTAACGCACCTGGCTATCCGCTCAATGGCTAAGGCTATTTATACCACAAAAAAGCATAGTCATTATGGCCTGGCATTTGATTTTTACACTCACTTTACCTCTCCTATCCGCCGTTACCCGGATGTAATGGTTCATCGATTACTTGAACTTTACCTGGCCGACGGAAAATCTGTAAATGAAGAAAATTACGAGAAAATGTGTCTTCATTCTTCGCAAATGGAAAAGAAAGCCGCTGATGCTGAACGTGCATCTGTTAAATATAAACAGGCGGAATACCTTGAAAATAATATCGGGCAGGAATATACCGGTATAATATCGGGCTTAACCGAGTGGGGAATGTATGTAGAGATCATAGAAAATAAATGTGAAGGTATGGTACGTTTACGCGATATTAATGATGATTTTTATGTGCTTGATGAAAAGAACTATTGTATCATTGGTCAACGGAAAAAGAAAAAATATCAGTTAGGCGATGAGGTTAAAATCCTGGTTAAAAAAGTGGATCTGGGTAAACGTCAGATTGATTTTACATTGGTGCATTAGCCACCAAAATATTAAGAAAACTTTGAGCTGTTGCATTTAAACCAACAATGAAAACAATTACAGAACTTCAAAAAATCATCAATCAGGCTATAGCCGAGAAACAATATACAGGTAGCCCTAAAGAGCTTTATGAACCTATTAATTACCTGATGGATCTTGGCGGAAAACGTATGCGACCTGTGTTATTACTGATGGCTTGTAATTTATATACAAATAACATTGATGGAGCCATTAATCCTGCATTAGGAATTGAAGTATTTCACAACTTTACCTTAGTACATGATGATATTATGGACCAGGCACCACTTCGTCGCGGTAAACCCACGGTTCATAAAAAATGGAACGAAAATATAGCTATCCTTTCCGGAGATGTTATGCTGGTGGAGTCTTATAAATTAATGATGCAGGTCAATCCAGAGATTTTAATTCCGGTGCTTAATACTTTTAACAATACGGCTGTTGGTGTTTGCGAAGGTCAGCAAATTGATATGAATTTCGAAAAACGCAATCATGTTGAAGCAGAAGAATATATTAATATGATCCGTTTAAAAACAGCAATATTACTTGGATGCGCTTTAAAAATTGGAGCTTTAATTGGTGGCAGCAGCAAAACAGATGCTGAATTATTATATGACTTTGGGGTAAACCTGGGTATTGCATTCCAGCTACAGGATGATATTTTAGATGTGTATGGCGATCCTGAAAAATTTGGCAAACAGGTAGGAGGCGACATTATATCCAATAAAAAAACCTTTATGCTTATTAAAGCAAAAGAGTTGGCAAATGGTCATCTTGCAGATGATCTGGATCAATGGCTTAATTATTCAGCTGATGATGTACTTGATAAAATAAATGCAGTTATTTCAATTTACAATAGTTTACAGGTAAAGGAACTGGCTCAAACAGAAATGAATGGTTTTGTAAAAAAGGCTTTAGAGTCATTAGATAAAGTTAGCATAGATAATAAGAGAAAAGAAAACCTCAAAACCTTTGCTGATCAACTATTAGTAAGAGAAAACTAAAATTTGATCATAAAAAAGAGGCTGTCTCAAAAGTAATTTTGTCAGTTCAACTGCCAAACAAAATTTTGAGTGACTGTCTTTAATCAATAAAAAAGGCCGATATTCTTTATAAGAAATTGGTCTTTTTCATTAAATTATTA
>JBASZP010000383.1:0-5974 GCA_049660965.1 Daejeonella sp.
GGGTACTAAAGCATGGTTCATTTGGGCAATAGCTTTTTCATATTCAAAATCAGAAACAGTACGTATGCCACGGATCATATATTCCGCACCAATACTTTTGCAAAACTCTACGGTTAAACCTTCATAAGCTGTAATTTCTATCTTTGGGTCGTTTAAAAAAACAGCTTCAAGCATTTTCTTACGCGTATCCGGGTCAAGGAAAGGTTGTTTATTACTGTTTAAACCTATACCAATAACTACTTTATCAAACAAAGAAACAGAGCGTTTAATAATATCTACATGGGCTTTGGTAACCGGATCAAATGAACCGGGGAAGAGTGCGATTTTCATTGTTTTAATGTGCTAATTTAGTAATGTGCTAATTTGAAGATTTGAAAATGTGTTAATGTTCCGGTCTATTAAATTCTAAAAGTATAAAGAAAGTAAAAATATATTAAAAATGTTTTCTGTTTAGAAAAAGGTTTAGCTAAAGAAGCTAAAAGACGAAGAGCCATATTGTCGTTGTTCTTTAAAGTTTGGATGATTGTCCAATTTTTTCATGCTTGGATGTTCCACAATTAAATAACCTCCTTTTTTAACCAAATTTTTCTCAAATACTTTAATTGCAATTTCTGTTATTTGTGGCAAATCATAAGGTGGATCGGCAAATATCAGGTCAAAAGGCTCTGTTTCTAATGCTATGAATTTAAAAACATCCGCTTTATTAACTTTTATATTTTCAAGCTGATATTGTTTTGCCATTATTTTTAAATAATTATAACAGCCAAAATCTTTGTCAACTGCAATTACTTCATGTACGCCCCTGGAAGCAAATTCTAAGGAGATATTCCCTGTTCCGCTAAATAGATCTAAAACTCGTATTTCATCAAATTCAAACTGGTTATAAAGAATATTAAATAAAGCTTCTTTGGCGAGGTCTGTGGTAGGCCTTACGGGTAAATTACCAGGTGGATTTAATCGCAAGCCTTTTAATTTTCCGCCAATTATTCGCATAAATTAAGACTGAGCAGAGGGAAAATAGAATGTGAAGGAATCTCTGAAAACAGGTCAGACTGATTGCTTAAGAGTTTACTGTCTGCAAATATTAAGTTAGCAAAATACTTTTCTATGCGTTTATATACCTCATCACTTTGTTTAATCTCTCCTGAAAGTGTTATAAGAGTTTGATTAACATCAATGTTTAAATTTTGCAAAACAGTCAATAAAAAGTAGTTGAATTCATCCGCATTCTGATATTCAAAAATGTTGTAAAACAGTAATTTGTTGTCATTTAAAATTGCCGCTTCAAAACTTTTAGATTGTATGTTTAGAAACAATTCATTTGAAGTGTCACTATGAATTTTTCTGGCGCCTTCAATAAAAGAATTAGCCTGACTTAATATTTGTGGTTTATGGAAACCTGAATTTAATTTATTTTGCAGATTTGTTGGAATTAAAAAGGCATTTTTGATGTGAAAAGATTTTATATCATTTACTATGACATCAGTTTCCATCGCTGGTTTTATAAATTTTGCGTAATCCGGTATATTATCCGCTATATAAAGCTCAGCGGGAATAAAAGTGAATTTGAAGGTTTGTACACTGATTTTTACTTTTCTAAAATAGTATTTTAAATGAGCTTCAGTTTGTAAAAGCTTATCTATAACATCTATAACCGATGCTTTTGGGGTATTATCATTAAAATCAGCCTGAACTAAAACCCTTAACTGGTCCTGTCCTTTATCTACTATGGCATAAAAAATAGAATCAGCATTTATTTGTATCAGCAAGTCGCACTTGCCGGAATGTTGAGATTGAAAATTCTCATCTATCAAATAGATCGTTTTGTTCATTAAGGCAAAAGTAAAATTAATGTTCTAAATAATAGAGTTTTAATAGGAGTACTGCCAAATTTATATTAGTGTATGTTGTAAACTTCTTAAGCAGGTCGTTTACATCAGTCAGATTATGCAAATTTGCAAATATGAATGATATTCATGTTTTATTAGAACAACAATTCAGTCAAAATCCAACCTCGCAGCAACAACAGGTTTTTTTATTAATAGAAAAGTTCTTAAACTCTGATAATGGCAATGAATGTTTTTTACTCAAAGGATATGCAGGTACCGGTAAAACTACTATTATAAGCGCTCTTGTAAAAGTATTGCCTAAGCTTGCTCTCAAATCTGTATTGTTAGCGCCAACCGGCCGTGCTGCCAAGGTAATTAGCAATTACTCAGGTAAGAAAGCTCTTACCATCCATAAAAAGATCTATCGTAAAAAAGATACTGTAACTCCTGATATGAATTTTGTTTTAGGTGAAAATCTGTTCGAAAACACAATTTTTATAGTAGATGAAGCCTCTATGATCTCCGATCAAAGCAACGATTTTAGCAGGCAAAATTTATTGCAGGATTTAGTAACTTATGTTTACAATGGAAAGAACTGTAAACTCATGCTGGTAGGAGATACCGCCCAGCTACCGCCTGTGGGATCATCTTATAGCCCGGCTTTAGATTTAGAAAAGCTGAAGAGCTATTTCGCTTTAGATTTATTCAGTTATGAACTAACTGACGTGGTCCGCCAGGAAAAAGCTTCCGGAATTTTACATAATGCCACACAGATCCGCGAATTAATTAGAACAGAAACACAGGTTTTCCCCAAATTTACCATTAAAGGTTTTAAAGATATTTACCAAATGACTGGCGAACGTTTGGTTGAAGGATTAAATTATGCATACAATAAATACGGTATGGATAACACGCTGGTTATTTGCAGATCTAATAAAAACGCGAATTCTTTTAACCAGAATATCCGCAACAGAATACTTTACCGCGAAGAAGAATTAACAGGCGGTGATCTGATTATGATAGTCAGGAATAATTATTTCTGGCTTCAGCACGATGAAAATAACGGAGGATTTATTGCCAATGGCGATATTGCCCGGGTACGTAAAGTAAAAAACATACAAGACCAATATGGTTTCAGGTTTGCCGAAGTTGTTTTAGAATTAATTGACTACCCGAATGAAGAACCTTTAAGTTGTAAAGTACTTTTAGATACTCTTTATGCCGAAACACCCAGTTTATCCCCGGCAGATAATAAGCGGTTCTATGAAGCTGTTGCCGAAGATTATAAACATATTAACAACAAACGCTTACGGCTTTTAGAAATGAAGAATAACCCCTATTACAATGCTCTTCAAATTAAATTTGCATTTACCGTAACCTGCCATAAAGCACAAGGCGGGCAGTGGGATGCTGTTTTTATAGATCAGGGCTATTTAACGGATGAAATGCTAAACACCGAATTTCTGCGCTGGCTTTATACCGCAGTTACCAGAACTACAAAAGAATTATTTCTGGTAAACTTTAGTGAAAGGTTTTTTAGTGATTGAAAATGAAAGTATACTTATAGAATATTTAATAACATTTATGTAGTATAGTTATTGTTAATAATCTATTTATAAATTCAGGAAAAGAATAAAATAGAATGATGGCATAATATTTGATAATTGTGATGAATTAAATATTAAATCATAAAAAATGAAAACAAATCGATTAATTTATGTTGTTTTATTTGTATTATCTTCATTTATTGCTTGTAAAAAAGATAAAAAAGATACTCCGTCAAATACGGTAAAAGATTTTGATGGAAACGTTTACAAAACCGTAAAAATAGGAGATCAGGTTTGGATGGCTGAAAACTTAAACAGTACCCATTATCAAGACGGCACTCCAATCCTTAATAAAAATGCTCCTGAAGAATGGGTTAAACCTACCGCAGGCTATTGTGATCCTGACCCTTTAAAATCCGAGTATGGTAAAATGTATAATTGGTATGCTGCAACAGATGCGCATAATATTGCTCCTAAAGGTTGGCGTGTACCCACTAAGGATGATTTCGCGACTTTAATTCAATATTTAAAAATTAATAATGCCAGCGATCAAATAGTTAGTAATAAAGTAAGAGAAACAGGTACTACACATTGGAGTACAGATATTGGAGCTAACAATGATACAGGTTTTACAGCATTTCCAAGCCCATATCGCGTTGATAATGGAACATTCTATTTAGGAGATTTTGCTCATTATTTATCAAGCACAACGGATATCAATAATATTGTTTTTGGTTTAATCATTGCTCCAGATAAGGTTACTTTAGGTTCATTATTAAAAGGTTATGGAGGTGCTATTCGTTGCATTCAAGAAAAATAATTGAATATTAACCAAGTTTAAATGTTTACCATCTTAGAAGAAACTCATAAAAGCAAAATAGCCGATTAATTATATAATTGATCGGCTATTTTGCTTAAGTGTGGAGCCGGAGGGATTCGAACCCTCGTCCAAACATGGGACAAATTATGCTTTCTACATGCTTAACTGCTATTCAATTGTCGGGAAGGGGAAGGTTAGAAGTTCACCTGTACCTTCTTCCGTAGGTATTTTTTCTCGTCGGGTTATCACACCATTAAACCCAAACCAGTTCTGTTGTTCGATGCCCCTGATGCTAAGTAACAGAACGGAACTTAGCGGAACAAAAGCTTACTTAATTCTAAATTAAGCAGCTAAGGCGTAGTTATTTTCGCCAATTATAGTGTGAGAGTTCAGATTTTAGCGCTATACTCACAATGCGCTGCATGCTTACATACGTATCTCCATCCTGTCAATTCCGGTCGGCCCCCGTATTTAAGTTGAGTTTTCAGCTTTGTTAGGCTACAAATATAGCTAATTAACGCTATCGGCCAACTTTAAACTGTCAACTAAGCGGCCAGGATATTCTTTTAAAGCTTTTTCCAGGCAGATCATGGCAGTTTTCAAATCTGCATTATTCAAAACATATGCCAGTCTTACTTCATCTTTACCCGCACCTTTGGTGCTGTAAAAACCTGTTGCAGGTGCCATCATTACCGTTTGGTTATGGTATTCAAATTTTTCAAGCATCCATTGGCAAAACTTATCCGAATCATCAATAGGAAATTTTGCCACCACATAAAATGCACCACCAGGATTGGGGCAAAAAACGCCTTCCATTTTATTAAGCGCTTCAACCAATATATTTCTGCGTTCGGTATATTCTTTATTTACATTCTCAAAATAAGAATCTGGTGTGTCTACCGCCGCTTCTCCCGCTAATTGTGCTACCATTCCGGGGCTTAAGCGTGCCTGTGCAAATTTTAAGGCTGCTGCAATTACCTGTTTATTTTTGGTGATCATACAACCTAAACGGGCGCCACAGGCACTGTAACGCTTAGAGACGGTGTCCATAACTACTACATTTTCATCCAGGCCTTCTAAATGCATAGGCGAAGTAAATGACCGTCCATCGTAGCAAAATTCACGATATGCCTCATCCGAGAATAAAAACAGATCATATTTCAGGCACAATTCTTTAAGGCCTTCCAGTTCTTGTTCTGAATATAAATAACCGGTTGGGTTATTCGGATTACAAATAATAATAGCCTTAGTCTTGTCAGTAATCAGTTTTTCAAACTCAGCTATTGCCGGTAAAGCAAAACCGTTTTCTATATGCGATAGAATAGGTTTTACAACCAGGTCGCTCATACATGCAAAACCATTATAATTAGCATAAAAAGGTTCAGGTATAATAATTTCATCTCCCGGATTTAGACAGGCTTGCATGGCAATAGTAATGGCTTCAGACCCGCCATTGGTTACTAAGATATCCTCAGGTTTAATATTATAATTCAATTTATTATAATATTCGGTCAGTTTTTTACGATAAGAAAGCGTTCCTTCGGAAGCGGTATAAGCCCAAACTTTAAAATTGATATTTTTTACAGCATTAAGCATTATTTCTGGTGTTTCAATATCCGGCTGACCAATATTGAGGTGAAATACCTTTTTACCCTCACGTTTTGCCTGATCTGCAAAAGGGGTTAATTTACGTATGGGAGAGGCAGGCATTTGCTGCCCTTTAGTTGAAATTTTTGGCATAGGGTACAAAAATAAAAAACCTCTCCATATTGGGAGAG
>JBASZP010000384.1:0-1552 GCA_049660965.1 Daejeonella sp.
TCAACAGTTCGTGCCAAGTCTTGTGAGTGATAATAGCAAAAACCTATGGCTTTAATTCCAAGTGCATTTAATCTTTCAATACTTTCCATACAGTCGCCTTCGCCATCTTGTTTTGTGTAACCTGCTTTGTGTAGGCAAATTATTTTTTCTTTAATGAGTTGGTCAAAGGTTTTGGCAAGTCTGTCAAAGTCGTTTGGTCTTGTCCAACTTAAGCTGTCATGCTGGTGCTGTTTGTATTTTTCTGCAATAGTTTGTCGTAACCAATCTTCATCAAAATCTTCTTCGTTATAAAACATATCTCTTATACTGTCAAAAATTTCTTCTTCATTTTCAAAACCAAACTTTATGTCAAGCTCTAACTGTTCTAACGCTTCATTTTTTATGTCTTG
The DNA here is from genome assembly GCA_049660965.1 of Daejeonella sp. Lineage (GTDB taxonomy): Bacteria > Bacteroidota > Bacteroidia > Sphingobacteriales > Sphingobacteriaceae > Daejeonella. The sequence goes on from JBASZP010000384.1 coordinate 390, forward strand.
TGTCATTATGAGAATTGTCGTTTTAAAATTGCTTGCAACGAGCATGGCTTTATACAGGTTGGGAATTAGTATTCCGTCTGCCGATAACCGCTGCTGATTAAAAATATAAAGTTGAATTTAAGAACTAAAATTGAAAGTTGTTTATCCCCTGCCAAGATTCATATCTTCACGAATCTGATTAATGTGTATGAATGGTTCGTGAGACACGAACCACGGCGATAGATCCTTCAATTTTTTCAATATTCGGGGTAGGACACATCAAACTTGATATTCTCAATTTTTAACTCTTTTCTTAAACTGTCAAAAGACTTTTTATTTAACGGTCCGTAAACAGGTTTGTCTTGGAATGAATTGTCAGAAACTGTAATGATGTAATAATTTATTGTGTCTGTATGTACTGTCACAATATTGCCTTTTTTAATGGGCTGTTGTTTAGCAATTATAAAATTTGAGTTGTGCCCTATTTCTGAAACGTAAGCAGGTATGATTTGTTCACCTTTATTAATACTTCTTGTTTGAGGAATGTCTATCCAGCCTGTTTCATAGTCGCCAATTATTTTGTCGCTATCGCTGTCAAAAAAACAACTTGAAAGGAAAATTGATAAAAAGCTTAGGATGAAAAATTTCAGTGTCATAATCATAACGGTATGTCCAAAAATTGCCTATAACACATAAATATACATCACTATCATAAATAAAAAATCCGTCTCTGTTACTACCTGTCTGTGTAGTTAATACCTGCCGCATATAGAGTTACTGCACAAGCCCCGCTAAAGGCGGGATGAAGTGCAACAGCTACTCGTTCCTTGTAGCGTTGCAGCTAACAAGTGCGACGCAACGGTGCTGCTATGAAATACCGCCGCTGGTTACCTATTTCTGTTCTTCTGCATTAATACGGATGCCTTCTGAATGGGCGGCAAATTCTGGCGCATACATGCTTTGTATGCTGGTGACCCCATTGCTGTAATTGCCGGCATGGGTTACATACAAACTGTATTCAAACACATGGGTGCCCTTGGGTAAATAACCAATAAAGAAATTGGTGCTGGCATCTTTAGTGCTTTGGTAATACCCCAGGCGGCCCTGCCACTGGTAACCACTGAGCACGGTTACCGGCTCAAGGCAAGAGGCCCGCATGTCTTTAAGATGGATGTACTCCATAT
>JBASZP010000385.1:0-10828 GCA_049660965.1 Daejeonella sp.
GTATTGCTTTGCGCACCCAAAATAAACAAAACTGGTTTTGTGGTAATACGCTGAAAAATTGGTTGAGCAGAATTTGTTATGGACGGAAGCTGATGTAAAATAATTAATCCTGCTTTTTCAATATCGGCATTCTCCACATGATCAGCGAAAGCTACTTTAACATCGTAGTTTTTATTGAGTTCAATAGATTGTTTTATTGCAGAAATATCGGGGTGAGGAGAATTTGCAATAACCAGCACGTTTTGTTTACCATCAATTACCTCTACAAAAATAGTTTGTGTATTATTTTGTGCAGAAAGCTCGTTTGCAATTGGTGATAAGTGAACAGTGTATTTCTGAATGCCCTTGCGTTTTGCTGTTAAGTTTAATGGAACAGTTAAGCGGTATTCATTGGAAGATATAGCAATTGGTTTTGAAAAAACAACTCCTGAATGATCAGACACAGTTAGACTACTGTTTGTGCCCCGGCTTAAATACGATTCTATACTTATCTCTATCTGGAACTGGTTATCCAGATAGGCAATGTTATTGTAATTTATATTGGAAATTAACAAATCCCTTTTCGGGATGGTATCACCCATAGCAACAGTATAAATCGGCGATTTAAGGTTTTTACTCTCATATTGCGGATTTTCGCCACGGTTGTAAATACCATCTGTCGCTAAAATTACTGCACCAATATTCCGGTTAGAGAATTGATCATTAATCTGTTTTAATACTAAAGAGATATCAGTTTGTTTACCCTTATAGTTTAAATTCAATCCCTTTTTAACTTCCGGGCCAAAATTAAATGAACGTACTTCATAACGGGCGGCAAGTGTTTTTTCTAATTGTTTTAATTGGTTTGAATAAGCTGTGAGATTAAAATTTTTGTTTCCTGTTAAAGCAATAGAAGCAGAATTATCCTGGGCTATTATAATTAATGGTTTCTCTACGGTTTTGCTGACCGATTTTATTAAGGGTGCAACTAATAAAAACGCAAGTGTTGCAACTGTTAATGTGCGTAAAGCAAATAAAAAATATTTGAAATTTTTACTGAGATTTTTTTGAGAAAAATAAAGGGAAAAAGCATAAGCAAAACCAATAGCCAGGCAAAGCAAAAACCAAAGAAATGTAATTCCGCTAAATTGAAGTTCAACTAATAAAGGCATCATATTAGTTGCAAATATGCCTTTTTTTCTTGTAAACTATTTGGCAAGTATCAGGTTAAATAAGGGCAGATTTTTCACAAAATATTTTTGATGAAGTTATTATAACATCCCGCCGCAAACCGGTATAACCTGGCCGGTTATATAGGCGCTCATATCAGAGCCTAAAAAAACGCAAACATTGGCAACATCTTCTACCTCGCCTGCCCGTTTTAAAGGTATGGCCTGCTCCCAGCCTTCCACAGCTTTTGGGTCAAGCACTTCCGTCATTTCAGTACGGATAAACCCCGGCGCTACCACATTGGTGCGGATATTACGTGAACCTAATTCTTTGGCAACTGATTTTGAAAAACCAATAATACCCGCTTTGGAAGCAGCATAATTGGCCTGTCCGGCATTTCCCTGTACCCCCACTACAGAACTCATATTAATGAAAACGCCTTTACGGTTTTTCATCATAATTTTAGATGCTGCTTTGGTTACGTTAAAAACTGATTTTAAATTCACATTCATCACATCATCCCAGTTTTCTTCGCTCATGCGCATTAACAATCCGTCTTTAGTAATACCGGCATTATTAACCACAATATCTATCGTTCCAAACTCGGCAACTATATCATTGATCAGTTTTTCCGCTTCATTAAGCTTTGAAGCATCAGAACGATAACCTTTTACTTTAGTTCCGAAACTTTGCAGTTCTTTTTCCAAAGCTTCTCCCTGTTCAACTGAAAATAAATAGGTGAACGCCACGTTAGCGCCATGCTCGGCAAATTTTTCGGCGATCTTACGGCCAATACCTTTTGACGCCCCGGTAATTAATGCCGTCTTTCCTTCGAGTAATTTCATCATGAATTTAAAAGCCCAAAAATATACTTTTTCCTAAAGAACCTGCAAATTTTTCTAAGGGGGAAATCTGGCAGGAAATATGCTTAAAATTTGATTCTGAAAATATAATAAATAGGATTATATCAGCACTAATATGCTATATTTATAAGAACATTCAGATTTAACTAATTACACTTAAAAACAATATGATAATAGCTAAAATTATCCGGCACCGGCATAAATACCATCATTATATGAATGATGACCTTAAAGAGGTACGCGAAGAAACATTTTTTAAGATCGTATTTTCTGAACCCGCAGAAATGGAGAAATTTTGTGTGTGGTGCGTACAAAACGGCGGGCTTTATGATTATGATAAGGAGCAAAGCTGCCAGCGGGGCTCATTGCCTAAGATTGAGATTTTTAAAGATGAAATTTGCTGGTGTGATCTGATGACGTATTATCTTTTACAGGTAGAAAACTATGCATTTCACTCAATTATTCCTCCTTATAAAGGAGAGGTATATGTGAAATAAATCTATAAAATACCAATATATCATATTATTTATATAGCCTGATGTAAGAGTAAACACAAGCTCTTTACTTACCTGAAATGAACTGCGAATAAACACCTATATTTAAGAAAAGGCGGGTAATTTTAAACAAAATGGCCGTTATATCTTCTCCTCATCCAGTCCGGACACTTTTCCGGTCGTTTCGACTCCTGTTTTGGTCATTTCGAATCCAGTTTTGGTCGCTTAAATTAGGTTCGTTCCTGAATTTACTATCGGTTGCCGGAATACAAAAGAATACTATAATTTGAATGGGAAGTATCATCACATCAGAATAAACAGACTATGGAGGTTTGGGAATGGTAACGTAATAAAAAGATAAAATCTAAATATATTCCTAAACGAAATAACTATAAATTTAAAATTCCTGGAAGCATCAAAAGATCGTACCTGACGCTCCCGAAAACAGGATTAATGTATTCCTTTCAATAATCTGTTCCAGCGAATCTTATCGAAGAATGATCCATTGCTATCCCAACTCATCCATACAAATAACGCTTTTCCAACAATATGGTCTTCGGGAACAAAACCCCAGTAACGGGAGTCTAATGAATTATGGCGATTATCGCCCATCATCCAATAGTAATTCATTTTAAAAGTATAGCTATTGGTTTTTTGTCCGTTAATTATAATATCATTTCCGGTACGTTGTATTTTATTCCCTTCATAAACAGATATTGCCCGTTCATATAAGGGGTAATTTGTACTGTCCAGTTTAACTGTCCAGCCTTTTTTAGGAACGATCAGAGGCCCGAAATTATCTACATTCCATTTAAACCGCGGGTCATGCGGAAACACTTCAGGTTCATAAGCATCAACCGGTTTAACCATGGGCGTTACCACTTTTACGTTAGGCATTTTTTTTACCCTATCCGCGTCTTCCATGCTCATGTTAAAATAATACTCATCAGCGGTAGCACGCTGGGCCTCTATGTGCATATCTTCAAGGGTTTCCGGATTAAAATCTGTCCCGTCTGTTTTTATATAATAGGTTGTTTCTCCAAATTTAGGATTTTCCGCTGCTTTACCATTCACGTAAACCTGTGCATTAATGATCCGTAGAGTATCGCCGCCAATGGCCTGGCAGCGTTTTATATAATTTTCACGCTTATCAACCGGACGTAAAAAAGGGGCATCAGCATCCATTGGATAGTTAAAAACCACCACATCTTTCCGTTTAATATCGGCTAAACCGGGTAAGCGGTGATAATTCCACTGGACACCTTCCCAATAAGCTTTTGTACCAATTATTGGCATAGTATGGTGTGCAAAAGGGAATGCAACAGGCGTCATGGGTGTGCGTGCCCCGTAATTTACTTTGCTGACGAACAGGAAATCTCCTACCAGCAATGATTTTTCCATGGATCCGGTGGGGATGGTATAGGCTTCAATAAAAAATGTACGTATTAAGGTTGCGGCAACTACTGCGAAAATAATGGCATCAAACCATTCGCGGCCGGCGCTTTTTTTAGTCTTTGGTTTATTTGTTTTTGAGGGGTTTTTATCCCGGAACTTCCAATTCATATTTATAATTATTGTAACAATGTGGGGTTTAAATGTTAAAATCAAATAGATCATTAATTGAAAAAAAACCTGTTCTATCCTGCAACCATTCTGCGGCTAAAACAGCGCCCATGGCAAAACCCGTGCGGTTATGAGCCTTATGCTTAAATTCAATCGTATCAACTTCCGAACTATAAATAACGGTATGTGTACCCGGAACTTCTTCCAGCCTGTGCGACTCGATCAATAATTGATCTGGTTTCGCAATTACTTCGTTTCCATCTCCTACCAGTTCATTTATCCATTCATTTTTACGATCCAGCTCTTCAATTACCCCTTCGGCAATGGTCATGGCCGTGCCGCTTGGAGAATCTAATTTCTGTGTATGATGAATTTCTTCAACCTGAACTTCATATTGCGGATAAGCGTTCATGATTTTTGCCAATACTTTATTAACAAAAAAGAACACATTTACGCCAATACTAAAGTTAGAGGCATAAAGCAGGGAATTGTTACCAATTTCACAGTTATTTTTTATTTCCTGTAGTTTTTCATACCACCCGGTAGTGCCTACCACTATGGGAACACTGGCTTCAAAACAAATTTCTATGTTATTAATTACTGATGCTGGCGTGCTGAAATCAATGGCTACATCAATTTTTTTAAGACTGGCTATACTGAGTTCATCCTGGTTATCTGCATCAATGATCAAGCCTATTTCATGACCACGGTCTACAGCGAACTGCTCAATAATTTTACCCATTTTTCCGTAACCTAATAGTGCAATTCTCATTTTAGCGGTTTTTATAATTATTGGAGATAACTAAGGTGATAAGTTTTTTGGCCATTTACAAATTTAGAACGAGAGGCTTAATTTTATGGAAGGAACTGACGAAGTATACGAATTTGTAAATGCCTGTTGTAAGGAGGGCCTGATATTTAAACTCAGGTCATTTGAAATATCAAACCTTAAAAATTTAGCGTCAATATAAGCATCAATAATATTGACCGCGTAAAAAGCAACACCAATTAAAACAGACAGATCGCGGTTGCGGCGGTAAGCATCCTTTACCAGTATAATTCCCGAATTACTTGCACCAACATAGAGCGGGTTTTCAGTCATCCCCGGATTTGCTTCCCGGAACTGGGCTTCTTTTAAAAATATTTTATAATTGCGGTGATTAAACTCATATACCAAACCAATACCTACAAAACCACCATAAATTAAAGGGACTTTCCACCAGCGCTTATTATAGATCTGGCCCAGGCCTGGCACTATAGCCGAACGTATGGCCGCTTTTCTTGGCCGCTTTTCAATTTCAAGCCTCAATGAATCTTTAAAAGGAGTAACTTTTGCCTGAACTGGCGGGGGTATGTTTTTTTTTGTTGTATCTGCATTTAATGGAATAGTATCCGTTTTTTGAGCAAACACGTTTACCATCCCCAAAAAGGTTAGAATTATAATTGTTATTAAGCTTTTTATAGCCATTACCAATCTAACATTTCCAAAATACGGTTCAGGTCATCTTCTGATAAGAACGGAATTTCTATAGCCCCTGTTCCTTTATTCTGAATTTTCAGTTTCACTTTAGTTCCAAATTTAGAAGCCAGGTCGTCTTCTATTTTCTGATATTGGAAAGATATGCTTTCTCTTTTTACCGGTTTCGTTTTTGTTCCGGCACGCTGAATTTCCCTAACCAGTTCTTCTACCCTTCTAACAGATAAACCCTTATTAATTATTTCCTGATGAATATAGAGTTGTTTATCTACATCTTCAACAGAAATTAGTGCACGGGCATGGCCCATGGACAGTTCATTATCACGGATAGAGGCTTGTATGCTTGGCGGCAATTTGAGTAAACGAAGATAATTGGCAACTGTTGACCTGTTCTTACTTACCCTCTCTCCAAGTTCTTCCTGTTTTAAATTACACTCTTCAATCATCCGGTGAAAACTTAGTGCAACTTCAATGGCGTTTAAATTTTCACGCTGTATGTTTTCAATTAAAGCCATTTCCAGCATTTGCTGGTCATTAGCAGTACGTACATACGCGGGAATTTCTGATAATCCTGCCAGCTTAGATGCACGTAAACGTCGTTCGCCGGAAATTAGCTGGTAACTGTTCTGCCCTATTTTACGAACAGTAATTGGTTGTATAAGGCCTTGTAATTTGATAGAAGCAGAAAGTTCATGCAATGCCTGGGGCTCAAATTCTGATCGTGGCTGAAATGGATTCACTTCTACCTCACTAATCCTGACATGGCTGATGGTACCTAATGATACCCCTTCATTACTTACATGCTGCCTGTTATTTTGAACCAAGCCGGTATCATCCAGCAATGCACTTAAGCCTCTCCCTAAACCGGTTTTCTTTTGATACGTCATACCCTTATACTATTGCCTGTTTTGCAAGTTCTTCATTTGATACCATGCCATTTTTGCGGATAATTTCACGTGCTAAATTGAGATAATTAATTGCTCCTTTACAATTAGCATCATGCATAATTACCGAAATACCATAACTCGGCGCTTCACTTAAACGGGTATTCCGTTGTATGATTGTGTCGAAAACCAATTCCTGGAAATGTGTTTTCACTTCTTCAACAACCTGGTTAGATAAACGTAAACGAACATCATACATGGTTAATAAAATACCCTCGATCTGTAATTCAGGGTTTAAACGGGTTTGAACTATTTTAATGGTATTTAATAGTTTACCCAGACCTTCCAGGGCAAAGTATTCGCATTGTACAGGTATAATTACAGAGTCGGCGGCGGTTAAGGCATTAATGGTTATCAATCCTAAAGAAGGCGAACAATCAATAATGATAAAATCATAATCATCACGTATTTTATTTAAAACCGCTTTCATTTTATACTCACGGTCTTTGAGATTGATCATCTCTATTTCTGCGCCAACCAGATCTATATGTGCGGGAAGGAGGTCTAAATTTGGCGTATCTGTTTTCTGAATAGCATCTTTAGGATTAATTTCATTAATAATACATTCATAAATACTGGCTTTAATAGTACGGGGGTCAAACCCGATACCTGATGTGGAATTCGCCTGAGGATCTGCATCAACTAATAAAGTACGATACTCAAGTACTGCTAAACTGGCTGCCAGGTTAATGGATGATGTAGTTTTTCCTACCCCACCTTTCTGGTTCGCTAAGGCGATAATTTTACCCATTATATAACAACGTATTTTATAAACAAGTGATATTAAAAAAATAATTTACCATAAAAAAGCGGAAGAAAACACTACTTTTAACTTTATTTACGGCCTTTTTAACAACCAGCTAAGTTACAAACTTTAAACCATTATAACCGCGGAGCGATACTTCGTTTTGCACATCTTATTAACAAATGACCACTATTATATCAAGCACTAACCGTCAGGGAAGTAACACATTAAAACTCGCCAGCTATTGCCAAAATCAGTTAAATGAAAAGAATTACCCAACAGAATTAATTTCATTAACAGAGCTCCCGGCTGATTTTCTAAACTCAGATCTATACGGAAAACGGAGTGATGAATTCCAGATCATACAAGATAAGATCATTGCAACGGATAAATTTTTATTTGTTGTACCGGAATATAATGGAAGTTTTCCGGGAGTTTTAAAAACATTTATTGACGCCTGTAAATTTCCGGAAAGTTTCTCCGGAAAGAAAGCTGCTTTATTAGGCCTCTCGGCTGGTAAATACGGAAATATACGTGGCATAGAGCATTTTACCGGAATTTGTCATTATATTAATTTCTATGTTTTGCCTTTACGTTTACATATTCCTTACATTAACCAGGAACTTGATGAAAATGGAAATCTGATAAAAGAAGATACAATACGGTTTGTCGACCAGCAAATGGAACAGTTTATATCTTTTTGAGTTAAGCCCCTTCAATTAATTTTGCTACGGCAAACGCGGCTATGGCAGCAAGCGCTCCAATAAAAACAACTTTAAATGCTCCCTTTAATGGGTTTTGACCTGTTACTTTACTTTTAAAATACCCGAATACAAATAAGCAAAGTAAGGTAATGACTGATGAGTAATATAATGCCTCGGTGGAATTATTAATAAAAAAATAAGGGCTTAACGGAATAATACCTCCTACCACATAAGATAAACCAATAGCCAGGGCGCTTTTTGATGCCCTGTTACTCAAAGGTTTTTCTAAACCCAGCTCATAACGCATCATAAAATCAACCCACTTATCTTTATCTTTTGACATTTCTTCGGCAATCTGGTCTTGTAAATGATCAGATAAACCAAATCCCGCGAATACCTCTTTTACTTCTTCTTTTTCCTTTTGAGGATATGTTTCAACTTCCCAATATTCCCTTTTTAGCTCCGAATTATAGTGATCTTCCTCTGTCCGCCCGGCTAAAAAACCGCCCAGGCCCATCGCAATTGAACCCGCAACAATTTCGGCTATGCCCGCGGTTACAATAATACCTGATGAATTTATCGCACCGCTCAACCCTGCCGCCAAAGCAAAGGGCACGGTTAGACCGTCGGACATGCCAATTACAATATCGCGGATCGTATCCGAACTTCTTAAATGTTTTTCATCATGCATCATAATAAAAGTGATTTTAAGTATTAAATTTTATCCAGCCATTACCTTCATAACCAAAAGCAAATAGTTTGGGATGAATGATTTCGGCAAGAATTTCAATGCTGTCTGCAATACGCGGACCAGAACGGTTAAAATACTGATTTCCATCGGCTATATATATCCTGTTATTTTTAACGGCTTTCAACTCATTCCAGCCTGGTAAATTAAACAGCAAATCCATCTCCTGTATGGTACGTGAAATTGAAAAACCACAAGGTATTACCACAACTATATCCGGGTTTTCTTTTTCAATCATTTCAAATTCTATAAACGGAGAATGTTTTCCGTTTTCTGCCAGAATTGATTTTCCGCCGGCAATATCTACAAGTTCGGGTATCCAGTTTCCGGCAACCATCATCGGCGAAAGCCATTCTATGCAGGCAACTTTAGGCTTTTCATCAGTAAATTTAAGTTTATGGCGTATCAGGTCAATACGTTCTTCTAATTGTTCAATTAGCAAATTGCCGCGTTCATTAACCCCTAAAGCATTTGCGATTTGTATAATATCTTTAAAAATGTCCTGTAGAATATGTGGCTCTAATGAAATGATCTCTGCATTTTTTTCCAGCAGGTTATCCAAAGCCTGTTGCACATCATTTAAACTAACCGCACATACTTCACATTGTGTCTGGGTAATGATCAGATCAGGGTTTAAGGTTTTAATTACGTCGGTATTAATGGTATAAATAGATAAGGCCTGTGATACTATTTCTTTTACCTGTGCATCAATCATATTACTGTTTAAACCCGGGAGTAATTTAGCGGATGAACAAACAGGCAATTTATTAACGCCTGCCGGGTAATCACATTCATGTGACCGGCCCACCAGCTGATCTTGTAAACCCAGGGCAGAAACAATTTCCGTAGCGGCGGGCAGTAAGGATATTATTTTTTTATCGGGCATTAATCGTTTAATTTGTGCAAATGTACAAATCGTTAATTAAGCTTATTCCTTTTCAAAGTTCTCTTCTGTTATTCCTGACAAAGGGCAATCTGTTGAGGAAATCGAAAACGTCTTTATTCATAGAAAAAAGAGCATCAAACAACATTATGTTCTCTTCCTATCTGAAATTTATTTTTCTTCTTTTATTGCTGTGCACTTTATTTTCAGCCTGTTCCTCTTCATCCGAAGATAAAGACAAACAGGTTTTTAATATTAATTTAAATGAAGGTTTAACCAGCTTAGACCCTGCTTTTGCCAGAAACCAAAATGCACTTTGGATGATTAACCAATTGTATAATGGTTTGGTTCAAATAAATGACAGTTTAAAAACCGTACCCGCTATTGCAAAAAGCTGGGATCTATCCGCTGATGGAAAAACATATACTTTTCATCTCAGAGATGATGTTTATTTTCATGATGACCCTCTTTTTAAAAACGGTAAGGGACGTAAAGTATTGGCATATGATTTTGTTTACAGCTTCAGCCGCATTATTGATCCTAAATTTGCGTCATCAGGCGCATGGATATTTAATGATAAGATTAAAGATCAACATGCTTTTAAGGCTATTGATGACAGTACATTCAGCGTACAGCTAAACAAACCTTTTATCCCCTTTTTAAGTATGCTTACTGCGCAGTATTGCTCAGTTGTACCGCATGAAGTTACCAATCATTATGGTAAAGATTTCCGCAGCCACCCCGTAGGAACAGGGCCTTTTAAGTTTAAATACTGGAAAGAAGGGGAAGTTTTAGTCCTTTTAAAAAATGAGAATTATTGGGAAAGCGAAAATGGAAAGAAATTACCTTATCTGGATGCCATCAAGTCAACTTTCATTCCCGATAAACAAACCGCCTTTATGGAATTTCTTAAGAAAAATCTTGATTTCTTTAACAGTGTTGATGGAAGTTACCGGGATGACATTCTCACTAAATCGGGTAAAATGACTAAAAAGTACGAAGGGAAGTTTCATCTCAGGACAGGTCCGTATTTAAATACCGAATATTTAGGCATACTGGTGGACAGCAATATGGCCCTTGTAAAAACATCGCCTCTTAAAAAATTAAAAATAAGACAGGCCATTAACTACGCCATTGACCGTAAAAAAATGATCAAATACCTGCGTAATAGTATTGGCGCTCCCGGCCACGCGGGTTTTATACCCAAAGGAATGCCCGGCTTTAATATGGCGGGAGTTAAAGGATACGAGTATAATCC
>JBASZP010000386.1:0-4214 GCA_049660965.1 Daejeonella sp.
GTTATACAAGGTGTTACCAGTTCTCCTTTGCGGCCTCATGTACTTACCGAAGAGTTCAGAAGCCTTGCTACGAAGCCTTGCTATGATGAGCCATTCGAAGAGAAGCTTCTCAACCTCCAATACCGCGATTTGTTCTTTACCAAAATTCCACGTGCACTTCGTTTCAACGATCGTGTGTCTATGAAATACAGTACAGAATTAAGAGAACCCTTTCTGGATCACCGGCTGGTGGAAATGGCGTTTGCATTACCCGATTCCTGGAAGATCAAATCCCGTACAGGAAAATTTCTGCTTCGAAAAATTGCCGCGAAGTTTTTACCGGAAAACATTCGACTGGCACCCAAGCGAGCTCTTCAAACTCCACAGCGTGAATGGCTGGCGCACAACCTGCGCGATTGGGCGGATGAGCAAGTGAAACGATTTGCCTCTGATGAGGGCGTTCAGCGGGAAGTTCTATTGCGTGAATGGGAGGACTATTTGAAGAATGGTAGTGATAATAGTTTCTATATTTGGCAGTTTATTAATTCTGCTTTGTTAATTAAATATGACTGAAAGGCATCCACATATTGTTATTGAAAAAAGAAAAAGAGGTGCAGCATTTAACTTCAGGGAATTGATCAACTACAAAGATCTCCTGTATTTCATGATACTACGTGATTTTACAGTTGTATATAAGCAATCTGTTTTGGGTTTAACTTGGGCATTTATTAATCCTATTTTTTCAATTTTAGTGTTTAGTATTGTTTTTGGTAGATTAGCTGGGGTGCCGAGTGATGGAATTCCATATCCAATTTTTTCCTGTGCAGGCATTTTGCCTTGGACGTATTTTGCGAATACGATTAATGCGTCAGGTAGTAGTTTAGTTAATAGTTCAGGTGTTTTTACTAAAGTTTATTTTCCCAGGTTAATAATTCCAATAGTACCTGTGCTTACCAAACTGGTAGATTTTGCCATAAGCTTCGTTTTGCTTATTGGTATGATGGTTTATTATAAATGTTATCCTTCTTTAGATTTATTTGCCATCCCATTGTTTATTTTAATTATGGTTGTGGCATCAGCAGGGTTAGGTGCCTGGTTATCTTCTTTAGCCATCCAATATCGAGATGTGAAATTTGGCTTATCATTCGCTGTACCGTTATTGATGTATGCCGCACCGGTGGTTTTTCCAGCGTCATTAATTTTAGAGAAGTTTGGTGAAGGGGCTTACCTTGTTTACGGGTTATATCCAATGGTTGGTGTGATAGAAGGATTTAGATCTGCAATAATACCCGCTAAAGAAATTCCCTGGAGCCTTGTGGGTATGAGTGCAGTTGGGGCCATCCTCTTGTTAGTTATCGGTCTTCGTGTGTTTAAAAATTTGGAAAGTAGGTTTGCAGATGTTGCTTAATAAATTATGAACGAAGTTGTTATAAAAGTTAGTAATTTATCCAAAGCCTATCGTATCGGACTCAAAGAACAGCAACACGATACTCTTGGTTCGCTGGTTGCGTCATGGGTAAAGTCGCCTCTTAAGAATTTTAAGAGGTTAAGAGGTTTGGCTGAAATTAACTTGAATGACAATAACCCCGATGTATTCTGGGCATTGAAAGATATTAATTTTGAAGTGAAGCGAGGTGAAGTACTGGGTATAATTGGCAAGAATGGTGCTGGCAAAAGCACATTATTGAAAATTCTCTCCCGTATTACAGAACCATCTACAGGACGAGTAGAAATTTATGGAAGAGTTGCCTCTTTACTTGAAGTGGGTACTGGCTTTAACCCGGAACTTACGGGCCGCGAGAATGTGTATTTAAATGGAACCATTCTTGGAATGACCAGAAAGGAAATTGATCGTAAATTCGATGAGATAGTTGAGTTTAGTGGAGTTGAAAAATTTATTGATACTCCTGTAAAAAGATATTCTTCAGGAATGAAAGTGAGGCTTGCTTTTGCTGTGGCAGCTCATCTTGAACCGGATATATTAATAATTGATGAGGTGCTGGCTGTTGGTGATGCTGAGTTTCAAAAAAAATGCTTAGGGAAAATTCAAGATGTTGCTGGAAATAATGGTAGAACTGTTCTATTTGTAAGCCACGATATGAAAGCCATTTCGGGTTTATGCTCATGGTCTTTCTTATTAGTAGATGGACAGATTGAGAAATTGGGGAATACAAACGATGTGATAGATCATTACCTCCGTAATTTTGATGTGCTTGATTATAAAAAGGAATGGCCGGATCAGGAAAATGCTCCTGGCGATTCTGCAGTAAAACTGAGGTCGATCCAGGCAATAGATGAAAGCGGCATGTCAAAAAAATTTTTTGACATTACTGGAAAAATAGGAATTAAAATTGATTACGTTGTTTACCAACCTACGTTAGAGATATGGCATGGGTTAAATTTTTTTAATGCAGAAGGTGTAAATCTATTTGATAGCCATAATGTTACCTCTGACTACTACAATAAACCTCACTCGGCAGGCCACTACACCATAACGGCATGGATACCTGGAAACTTTCTTGCAGAGGGTAAAGTAATTTTAAACATTGCTATTTTTAACCACACTAATCATTTCATTCATCTACATGAAAAGGAGGTTATATCATTTGATGTTGTTGATTACCTTCGAACTGATGTACTATCCTCAAGAGGAAGGTCTACTGGAAAATTTCCTGGAGTGGTTAGACCTTTATTAATCTGGAAATAGGTATGAATAAGAACTGGACTGGAGAAAGGCTGGAAACAGAAATTTTAAATAATAATACCCTTGAACATTTACACCGGTATTCGATTGCCATCTACTTTTCAAAAAATAGAACTGTTTTAGATATTGCCTGCGGAGAGGGTTATGGATCTAACCTTCTGGCACAGGTTGCAGATTCAGTGTTGGGTGTTGATGTATCTTCACAAACTATAGCTGAGGCGCAGAAAAAGTATATTCATTCCAATCTAACCTTTAAAGAGGGGCGAGCAGACAAAATTCCAAGCAGTAATTCCACCTTTGATGTTGTAGTGAGTTTTGAAACAATTGAACATCATGACCAACATGAAGCAATGATGATGGAGATAAAAAGAGTCTTAAAGCCAAATGGTATTCTTATTATTTCTTCACCTGATAAATTGAATTATTCCATTAAAAGAAAGTACGCAAATCCTTTCCATGTGAAGGAATTGTTTATTGAAGAGTTTAAAGGCTTAATCCAAAGTTATTTTAAACATAGTCAATTTTATCAGCAGCGCTCTATGTACTGTTCGGCTATCATGCAGGAACATCAGCAAATTGGTGACCCATATCGGTTCTCAGGAAGTTATATGGAAATCAACACAAATGGTTTTGATCCCTTGTATCATCTTTGTTTGGCATCAGACGAGCCTGTGCCTCCTTTTCCAACTAGTTTTTTTGATGATAATATTGTTATTAAAAGCCAGATTGATCAGGCTGTAAATGCAGTTAGAAATTCATTCCGTTATAGGATTGGAGATTTTATCATGTTACCTTTTTCACTATTAAAATTAATACGATCTAAATAGCGCGAAGTGACTAGGGTAAAATTAACTGTTGTTATGCCCATATATAACGGTGCGCGCTATCTGGAGGAGGCTTTGAGAAGTGTTGTTGACCAGACGTATAAGGACTGGTATCTTATTATTGTTGATGATGGATCAAATGATGCTTCTCCGCTAATCTGTGAACGATTCGAAAAAGAGGATGCGAGAATAAAGTACCTGCGATACTTTAATCAGCGGGTGCCTCCACCCGAAAATTGGAATCGTGCTTTTAGACTAGCCACCACAGAGTTTATAATGATGTTTCATCAGGATGACATTATGCATCCTGAACTACTTGAGCGTGAATTGAATTTCATGATCAGTCATCCAGAAGTCGTATGGGTTTCCTGTCGTGGGCCACTGATTGATTTAGAAAGTAATTTAATTTTGAGAAATAATCAGAGGGTAATAAAACCTGCAACATTTGATCAGTGGAATTTTGAAATTGACCAGATTTTTGAAGGTCAGGATATTGCTGAGTTAATTCTTTGGCGTGTATTTTTTCA
Organism: Daejeonella sp.; assembly: GCA_049660965.1. Taxonomy (GTDB): domain Bacteria; phylum Bacteroidota; class Bacteroidia; order Sphingobacteriales; family Sphingobacteriaceae; genus Daejeonella. The sequence continues at coordinate 4,035 of JBASZP010000386.1, forward strand.
TGCATCTGCCTGCATGGTGAGAAGAAGTTTGGCCCTCAGTATTCCTCTATTTGATTCGAATTTATACTTGCTTTTTGATGCAGAGTATTATAGTCGGCTTTCTGAATTAGGTAAGGTAGGCTATATCGCAAGTGAGCTAATATATTATAGGCATCATTCGGATAGTGGGATGTCAAACAC
>JBASZP010000387.1:0-2039 GCA_049660965.1 Daejeonella sp.
TTAAAGCGGCAAACGCAGCCGCGGGGTTTTTTGCATCCTTTTTTTTCCTGAAGAAAAAAAGGATGACCCGCGGTAGCGGCTAACATTAATGGATTAAAGGCATATGTTTCCTTTTAACCTACAGGCATACCCTTGTAAGCAAATGAAGTGTTATCTCAGCGGATGCAAAGTCATCTGTTTTTCTGCTTGCTTATATGGGGTGAGGATGCCTGCCGTTGATTAGTATCAGATGAAAACATACAGTACTCCGAAAATGATTTATAAAAAAGCATTTTGTTATCCTCTTTTCATAAATCCGTTGAAACTTAAATAGCTCTTTCAGTATAAAATTAACCGTCATTACATTATCATAATGCCAGCTACCTAAGTCATTTAATTATCATAATTCTCGTACTTAATCTTGTTAAAATGATAGACTTAAAGCGAATTGATCATGGGTTTTATTAAAAAGAAAAAGCATTTTTAGCAAATAATAATTCCCTTGTGCGGTAATCTTTCTGAGGTTCTGAAAAGTTATTATGTTGCATATAGATGTTTAAACATCTATATTTGTTTTTTACTAAAGCATAAACATAAAACAGTTTACCTTAAAATACACAAAGAGAAGTTTTAACAGGCAGCACAATTTTTATCCTTACTGAAAATTTTAATAAAGCATACCATAGAATTTGAATAAAGACAAACTATTGTTGTTGTTTATATTAAGGTGTATCTTTACTACCAAAGGGGTAAGAAAAGTTTAACACTTAAAGCGATAATTTAATAAATAACAGATCATTCCTTTTGTTTAAAACACACATCAACAACTAAAATAAAAGAATTATGAAAAAAGAAATTACTTTCCCGACTTCAGGCTTTTTCATGATTGTTAATAAGCGGGCTTGCAATAGCCGCCTTCTTTCCTTAGCAAAAAACACAACCCTCAGCCTATTTAAAAAAACCAGTTTAGTATTATTTTTAATTACACTTACCTTAAGCAGTACGGGTATATTAACAGCATACGCACAGGCGCCTAATATCACTTACCCGGGAGGAGCTAAAACCTATCCGGTAGGCTCAGTTATAACACCCCTGACCGCAAGTAATACAGGCGACCCTGTACCAGCTAATATTTACATAACAAGCACTTTTGCAAGCGGGTTTAGCAGCCCGCGGGGTATAGCCATGGATGCAGCTGGCAATTTATATGTGGCGGAAAATACTGCAAGCAGAATAAAAAGAATTACACCGCAGGGAGTCGTCAGCGTTTTTGCAGGGGGAAATTATGGTACAAATAATGGTACGGGCATAGGAGCCGAATTCACAAAACCAGAGGGTTTGGCAATTGACGCTGCCGGGTTTATTTATGTGACGGATGATAATGGAAATCAGGTCAGAAAAATTACAACCCCCGGAGCTGTTGTAAGTACCTTGGCCGGATCAGGTTCTTCAGGTTCTAATGATGGTCCGGGGGTATCAGCCACTTTTAGTTCTCTCCGGCATGTAGCGGTAGATGCGTCCGGTAATTTATATGTTGCGGATAGTGGTAACAATAAGATCAGGAAAATTACTCCTGCCGGCGATGTAAGCGTTTTTGCAGGAACAGGTAGTACACTACCAACCAGTATGGATGGTTTGGGGTCATCGGCTACTTTTAACAGCCCGAATGGCATAGCAACAGATGCCTCCGGTAATTTATATATAGCGGATACTTATAACCATAATATCCGAAAAATTACTCCTGCCGGCGATGTAAGTACGATTGCCGGAAGTGGTGGCTATAATTCTAATGATCATCTAACAAATCCTTTATTAGCCGGTTTTATCGAACCCCGCGGCTTAACCATAGATGCCTTGGGTAATATCTATGTTGTAGATCAAAATGGTGATGGTAATGGTAATAAAGTTCGAAAAATTAGTACGTCAGGAGAGGTAAGTACTGTGGCTGGAAACGGTTCTTCAGCCCCCTTTGCAAATGGGGTAGGTACGGCCGCCAATTTTAACAGTCCTAAAGGCATAATAACAGATGCCTCGGGCAACTTATATGTTTCGGATACGGG
>JBASZP010000388.1:0-1778 GCA_049660965.1 Daejeonella sp.
ATATTTGCTGGTTCAGGGCTTCTGTTGGAGGTTGTTCTTTACAGGATATTGAAGGCATGATACCCAGGCTTAAAACAGCTTTAGAAAAATTAAGGTAAAGCCACAAGTCCGAACTTATCATGATGAATTTTGGCACCCTATTTCTCATTCCTGTTCCTTTGGCTGAAAACACTTCAGCCAAATCATTTACACCTTATCTTGTTGATATTATTAACCAGATTAAAGAATATATTGTAGAGAACGAAAAAACAGCCCGCCGTTTTCTTAAAGAAGCAGGTTTAAAAACTCCGCAAAGTGAATTAATTATTCATGATTATGGTAAACACAATCGCGACAGTAATAAAAATGATTTTTTTAAAGGTTTATTAGCCGGAAATAATGTAGGCTTAATGAGCGAAGCAGGTTGCCCGGGCATAGCCGACCCGGGGGCTGAGCTGATTGCAATGGCCCATAAAAAAGGGATCAAGGTTGTTCCTCTGGTTGGCCCGAGTTCTATTCTGTTAGCTTTAATGGCATCGGGTTTTAACGGGCAAAGTTTTACCTTCCACGGGTATTTACCCATAGATAAACTACAGCGTGCCAATAAAATTAAAGAACTGGAAAGTTTAGCAGAACGTCATAAACAAACCCAGTTATTTATTGAAACCCCGTTTCGCAATAATCCAATGCTGGAAGAGATTTTAAGATCTTGTAAACCACAAACCTGCTTATGCATTGCCTCTAACCTGACTGCTGATGATGAGTTTGTACAAACAAAGACCATTACCGACTGGAAAAAGCAAATACCTGATCTGCATAAAAAGCCTACTATCTTTTTGTTATACCCCTCTATTTAAACATTTTTATATTTTTGCACCATGACCAAAGAAAATATTCAGGATTTAAGGGACAGAGTAACGTCGCTGAGGAGGCATCTTTGACATCGACAAGAAACTTGATGAGCTTAAAAATGAACAGGACATAGCTCTAAGGCCTGATTTCTGGGATGACCCTAAAGAAGCTGAAAAAGCGCTTCATTCAATAAACAGTAAAAAGAAATGGACTGATGCCTATCTGGATGCAGATGCATCTGTGGAAGATGCCGCGGTGATGTTAGATTTTTTTCAATCCGGTGATGCATCTGAAGCTGATCTGAAAGAACAGTTTGAAATTTCTAAGAATAAGGTTGAAGAACTGGAATTAAAGAACATGCTTAGTTCCGAAGAAGACCAGCTCAATGCCGTAATGCAAATTACGGCAGGAGCAGGCGGTACAGAAAGCTGTGACTGGGCTTCTATGCTGATGCGTATGTACATTATGTGGGGCGAGAAAAACGGGCATAAAGTTACCGAGCAGGATTTTCAGGAGGGGGAAGTAGCGGGTATAAAAACGGTTACTATACAGTTTGAAGGAGAATGTGCGTATGGTTATCTAAAAGGTGAAAACGGTGTTCATCGTCTGGTTCGTATTTCTCCTTTCGACTCTAATGCTAAACGCCATACTTCATTTGCTTCGGTTTATGTGTATCCTCTGGTGGATGATACCATACAAATTGAGGTTAACCCCGCGGATATTGAGTTTGAAACTTTCCGTTCGGGCGGGGCGGGCGGACAAAATGTAAATAAGGTAGAAACCGCGGTGAGGTTATATCATAAACCATCCGGTATTATTATTAAAAATCAGGAATCCCGGTCACAATTACAGAATAAAGAAAATGCGATCCGCTTATTAAAATCCCAGTTATATGAGGCGGAAATGCGTAAGCGTATGGAAGCTACTGCCGCAATTGAAGGAAATAA
>JBASZP010000389.1:0-1962 GCA_049660965.1 Daejeonella sp.
GATCGTAAACTTCAATATAACCCATCTGTTTATAGGTCTTTTTATCCAGGAAATAGATATTATTGGAACCGTCGGAATTATAGATCTTCTCCGCATCAGAGGCTAAACCCCATCCTTCCCGCGGATATTGGCAGTTGAACTGTTCTAACAATTTAAACGTTTTTAAATCATATACAAACCCTATATTCTCTTTATAGGTCAGTTGTAATATCTTATCACCAATAATGGTAATTCCTTCGGCGAAGATCTTTTTATCTATATCCGCTTTTTGCAATACTTTACCGGTAGCCAATTCAATCCTTCTTAAACTAGAGTAACCGGTATTTTCATCATTTCCTCCATCACTTTCATACAGATAACCATTATGAAATTCAAGCCCTTCGGTAAATGAAGAAGTATCATGTTTAAAAACCTGCTTTACCTCATAGCCTATTTTTTTTGGTGTTAATGCAGATCTTAATAAAATATTGGTAATCACTTCTTCGGCATCTTTTCCGCTTCTGTAAATTTTAGCACTTATTGATCTTACTCCTAAGGGTAAACTATCTGTAGCAATGTTTAGCGGTTTTCCATCGGGCTTTTTAAGTAGTTTTTTAGAGTCCGAAAAATACACCACCGAATCTATTTTATCGTCCGCCGGGATTTGGAGTTCTAAATTTACTTTATCGCCCAGGTTGACTGATGTACCGGCTTCGGGTTTTAACCATTCAACAGCAGATTGTTCTTTATCCTTTGGTTCATTCCTGCAATTAGTTAGCAGAACTATACCTGCGAAACCAATATATTTTAGCTTAAATATCATGAATTAAAATTTTTGCAATATACAAATTAGCGTTAGGCTTCGGGCCAAAACGCATCTTCAATATGCCTTAGTATATGTTTATCGTCAGCGGTAAATAGAATGGAAATAATATCAAACCTGATCTCGCCCCGGTGATCCATTAAATGAATGTATTCTTCCGCGGCTAAAACCAGTAGTTTTTGTTTGGCCTCATTCACAAAATCTTCCGGCTGGCCAAATCCATTTCCGCTGCGGGTTTTAACCTCTACAAAAATGATGGTCTGGTCTTTATAAGCAACCAGGTCTAATTCTGCTTTTTTGAAAGTCCAGTTCTCTTCTAAAATTTCGTAGTCCAATTTTTCGAGATATTCTTTGGCTATTAACTCACCCTGTGTGCCTAAAGTATTATTCCTGGCCATTATTTAACGATCACAGAACCTAAAAATTGGGAGATTCCTTTTTCTACTTCTTTTACCTGTAAATAACGCTTCATTAAAATAGCCTGGTTATCCAGGTCATTTTCATGTTGTATTTCCTGGCGGATGTTTTTTAGAATTCGTTCTATTTTTTGTTTTTTGAGATGGAAAATACCTCCAAGGATAGTGGTACGGAGATGATCTTTTTCATTCTTCACATATATTTTCCGCTTGGCGTACCAGTTATCACTTAAAATATAGGGCGATGAAACTGATAGAATAGCCAGATCCGCAATTTTACGGTCGCTGTGTTTGATAAAATCCTGGTCAGATGGTAATTCACCCTGCTCTAATTTTTCTTTATAAATACCAATGATCAACCGGCATTCCGGATGTTCAAATTCTACATCGGCTAGGTTGGCGATAACATAAGGTGCAATATAAGTATCCGTAATTCCATCCCAATGAACTAATTCATGACCGTAATTTAAAAGCAGGCGTATAATTTCTTTTTCCTGGTTTTCATCCGTATCTGTCAATGCGGGGATTTCCGTTAATTCCGATACCAATTGTTCATCAGGAACAGGCGTTTGAGGCCTGGGAAATTCTTTCTTTGATTTACTCAAACGAATTTTATTCAGTTCGGAAATTAAAACACGCTCTTCTATCTGAAGTAAAGTGCTGCATTCCCGCACAAAAACAGAGGCCTTAATACCATCCGGGATTTTAGCGATACTCTCTACCACTTCACGAATAACACCTGCC
>JBASZP010000390.1:0-5050 GCA_049660965.1 Daejeonella sp.
CGATTAGCAGTCAGATGGGCAGCTTACAAACAGATGATGAACGTATGAAGCAGGATTTAGAAGGTGTGAGAATGCTAGTAGGAAACTATATTGCCGCTGGCGCCTGGGCCGGTTTGGATGATCCGGCAGTTAAAGAAGCTAAGATAGCAGGCCTAATTAAGATCCAGGAAAAAACGAAAGAGGTAAATAAGAAGATTGGGGAGGTAGAGAAGGAGAAAAGCCTATCATCTAATTGCACCGCATCAGCTCCTAACACAAAAGGGGCGGAAGGAGAATTAAAAGTAACCAGGGGAATTATTTATGGTAGCCGCGTGGGCGCTGAATGTGAGCAAAGCTGGGTATATTATACCGGAGGCTTATTAAAAAAATTGGTAAAAGAAGATAAACCGCCCGGCTGGTATAGGCAGGAAGAATATGCTAAAATAATGACCCCGGCCATTCAGGCTATCGGAATATTAAATGGAGATATTAGGGCTATTGACAAAGAAACTTATAGAAAGGGATCTTTATTTACCTTGGAAAAATTATTTGAACAAAACCCTTCCGATCAATTTATAACATCAATATCACCTTATTATAAATCTATTTGCAAAGAGCTGGATTTACAATTATCTGGCTCGGGGATGCTGGAGCCTGTATATATTGAATTTGACCTGGTACTTATGTTTACCAGTATAGGGGAATTAAAAGCAGCATTTAATTTAGCAAGAGCGGGTGGGTTGTTTACACGAAGTGTGGCTAAGGGGGGAGGTAATATTGCACTAGGGGTGAGAGAAGGTCTTGGAAGTTTCGCTAAAAAGGTTGGAGGGAGTACATGGGAGACTTGGGGTACTAAAAATTTTCAAACACAATTCTTAGAAACAATAAACAATTCTGCAAATAAAATTCACTTTAACCTTGATGGAGTAGGCAATGTTTGGAAGGCAGTTACAGATGGTGCAAAAGGATTTGGAAAAAGTCAACATGTTACAAGCTGGGAATTACATCAAATATATTCTAATCCAAGTGTATTAAAAAGAACGACATTCTATTTAAACGGAAAAGTAGTACCAAGTCCATTTTAAAATTAAAAAACAATGTACAAAGAAATTTTTAAATCAGAAAGATATTTTACCGTTTTTGACTATTTCATTAGTCATGGACAGCTTTTAATTAGATCAAAAAAAGATGATGAACAAAAGTTTAATATTGACATTATTTTCTTTGATACAACTTTTTTACAATTATTTACGATGTTAAATAGTTTGACAATAAGAGTTATTTGTAAAGATGATTTTAGTAAATACAATTCAGTTAAAAAATATTTTAGTTATGAAAATAGTAATTTATTTGAGTTAGAAAGTGGAGATGAGAAATATTACATAGCAGCTTCGTTTGTTCAGGTATTTGAGAATGATTTAGAATTTAATGAAACAAGTTTAGGAATGATTTATAAGGGACGAGAGAAAAAAATAGCAGGAAGCCGCTAAGGGGGTAATTTCTGAAATGACAACAGTGGGGCGTTGGATGTCAAAGGCAGAATATCTGGCAATGAAAAATGGAGGTAGAGTTCTTGAGGGTACAGGAGGGCAAACATTTGTTATGAAAGGCGGCTCTGATTTTTTCAAAGGTGCTTCGAAAGGGTCCATTTATGCAGAATTTCAAGTTCCATCAAACAGTCTGTTACAAGGTGGACAATCCAATTGGTTTAAGGTAATCGGCCCAAATGCAAGCAAAATTATGCAAGGTGCTGTAGAAAAACAGGGGAGACAGTTATTACCACAAATACAAAATCTTTCTCCAATTTTACAAATTAAATAGTGATGAGAGAAGTAAAAGATATTGCTTGGTTTAAAAAAGCTATAGTACCGACGTTAAAGAACTATGAATTGAATTATAGATTTTTTGAAGAAGGTGATTTTGGTTCTCTTAGTCAATTTGAATTGAATTCAGAAAAAATAGGTGTAGTAATTGATTTTTGGGGATTGGGTTGGTTAGGTATTTTTGTGTGGGACTATCAAAAAGAAGAGCAATTGTTAAATATTTTGTTAGAAGCCCATCAAGAAGATGAAAAGGACAAAGCCTTTGAAGAATTACAAAGCCTTTTATAATAATATAGAGGCCAATTTGTATTGCTTTATACTTTTAATAGGGCACTATAAATATTATAATTTTCTATATCAAAGCAAACAAAAATTACTTTCTTTATTGCATCTGTAGTTGTCAAAAAACTCTCAACTGTTTTAATAGCAATTTCAGCAGCTTTGTTTTTTGGAAAATGGTAAATACCAGTGCTAATACTTGGAAAAGCTATTGTCTCTATTTGATTTTCTAAAGCGAGTTTAAGGCTGTTAGTATAAGCTAAAGAGAGGAGATTTTCTTCATTATTATTGCCATTATTCCAAACAGGTCCAACAGTATGAATAACAAATTTTGCAGGAAGTTTACCAGCAGTTGTTATAACAGCTTCACCAACTCTACACCCACCTTGTTTGTTTCTGATTATTTGGCATTCTTCAAGTATCCTTTTACCGCCAATTCTATGTATTGCACCATCAACCCCACTACCACCAAGTAGAGAAGTATTTGCAGCGTTTACAATTGCATCTGCATAAATTCGGGTAATATCTCCTTTAAGAACTTCTATCAAAATAAATTATGGCAATGATATACAAATTTACTCAATTGGCAATTGGTCTTTAAGCTTGCTAAATTAGGTTCTTAAATGCTAATGAACCGGACAGAGCCCTGGTTTCTATGAAAAGATTTCTCCATCCTTTGGAAGACTTAAGTCAGAAGGGTTTAATTAAAATACTTAGTTATAATTAATGTAATCATGGCAGTAACTATCACTAAAATAAGATTCACAATTAGTTCGTCCTTTTTTCTTTTAAAAAAATTTGAAGTATGTTCTCTTTTTGTTAATTCAATAACTGAATGCTTAAGACCTCTTATATAAAGTACCGTAAAAAACCAAATGAGATTAATTGCATAAAAAATAGAAAATGTTAAATTAGAATATATGTTAAAATCACTTATAGCAGCTATTACTAAAAAGAACATAAATAATGGACAAGTAAAAGCATAGCTGTAACAAAATGAAAATGCTCTTTGGGTTTCTTTAATTATTTTGTCAATTTTATAAAACAATCCAGCAATAATGGGAACATCTGATGAAACATAAACCTTGGTCTGTGTCTTATGAAATTCAATAGTTATATATGGATTATTGTGAGTTCTGATAGTCAAAGATTTAATTTTTCCTTCTTTTTGCGCATTAGTTAATTCTATTATATTTTCATATTTATAGTTTTCAGTCTCAATTTCATAAGAAATTCCATTCTCAACAAGTAATAAGATTATTTCCTGTAAGTCGCACAAATAAATTTTGACTGGTAAATATTCTTTGATAATTGATTTATTAAGCTTTTCCATTTTACAATTATTCTTATCCTATTTGGAATATTTCTACTATTCGACATCTTCTACACGACATCACGAACTTACCAATAAATTTGGATTTTCAATACATTCTAATTTCGATGATCCTTTTCTTACAATTAAATCCAATATGTCTAACAACTTATTATACACAAAAAAAGCCGCCTTTAAATCCTTAAAGACGGCCTAAACTAGTATAAAAATAAAGCTTATTTATACTGCCGGAGGCGGCGTATGACCACCCTTATCCTCAGAGCGTGAGCCCGGGTCTATAATGATCCTCGCCTTTTTAAAATTACTCACATAAACAGGATCAGTTCCCTTAAAATTATGGATCAGGTTATCCATTTTACCCAGTATAACCCGGCCCCTGTTTAATAAGGTTCTCACAGAAGCAGTTACCGTACTACGGCTGTTAATAGTCGTACGCGGTTTGGTCAGCACATCTTCCGATGCGGCGACAGCCTCTACGGCATCATCCAGCACTTCAGCAGTGATCATATAATCTTCCAGCTCCGCTACAAAAGGAGTAATTGCTTTAACCATTGCCTTAAGGGCAGCGGCCTGCTCATTATCCGGCAGGTTTAAAAGTTGAAATTTATTTCCCTGCAGCTGTGCATACAGATCATGCTTGTTATTTTCAAGCGCATAAACACGAACGTTTTTAGCAATATGCAGCACTTTATCTACAGCTATTTCGGCCAGTTCTTCCTTGTCCAGCGTAATACCGGTAGTGCTTACCTGCTGCCCCTCGGCCGCCAGGTCTAATTCCGCTATGATCGTGTTCAGCTCATCATCCAGCTTTTTAAAAGGTTTAAAATTTTGCCAGGTGACTTTTGAGGCTTTGTTCGTGTCGCGTACGGCCTTCATCATAAAAACGCGGGTTTGTTGTTTTTTATTCATAATGTATTCAATTAGATTTTACTGACAGTAAATATAAAAAAACATGATTAATCATAAAAAAATTATTTATAAAATATTTCTATAATTATAGAAAAAATAGCTTAAAGTATACCTAAAGGCAGATAAAGCAAGATTTGAAACAAAAATACATAGTGTATAATGACAAAATTGCAGGTTAACTGCAAAAACTCCCCTGACACATGGAAAAACTGCCCTGACACTTACAGAAACTCCCCTGACACATGCAAAAACTCCTCTGACACATGGAAAAACTCTCCTGACACTTACAGAAACTCCCCTGACACATGCAAAAACTCCCTTGACACTTGGAAAAACTGCCCTGACACCTGCAAAAACTCCTTTGACACTTTGAGAAACTCTGCTGACACATGCAAAAACTCCCCCGACACCTTCTAAAACTCGCAGCTCATGGCTCGAAGCTAACAGCTCAAAACAAATTCAAAGCTAACACCTTAAAACTCAGCCGCTTTTCCTTTCCAGCTTCTCAATAAGCTTTATTATAGCTTCCCTGTTCTTTGCATCCTTAATAAAATTCGGAAGCTTCTCTACCATCGTGGTATACTTATAATCTTTAATGAGCCTTTCCCTTAGCTTTGACCCCACATAATTTTTAATCTCATTCAAATGCTGGCGGTTATACGCCCAAAATAAATGGCCTTTTATTTCTGCCTGCAGCCATAAGGGTAATTTAAATACAGGGTCATAC
>JBASZP010000391.1:0-6313 GCA_049660965.1 Daejeonella sp.
GGTAGAAGGGGTTCATAAATATGTTAAGAAGCTCCAGAAAGAAACCTTATTAAAGCGAACAGATAAAATATCAGATACTGAGCTGGAAGAAATGCTTAATATGGCGCCGAGGGTTGAAAAGATAGCCATTAAAGACGCTAAATTAAGAACCTTTATTACCCAGGATACTGACCGCCAGGATATGGTTGCGCATATTTATGATACTACTTATGGTTTGATCAAAAAAGGAACGGATATACTGGTTATACTGGATGATTCTATTGTAAGAGGCACTACATTAAAGCAAAGCATTTTAAAGATTCTTGATAGGCTTGGCCCTAAGAAGATCATTGTAGTTTCATCTGCACCTCAAATCCGTTACCCGGATTGTTATGGAATAGATATGTCCAGAATGGGAGAGTTTGTTGCATTTGAAGCGGCCATTTCACTTTTAAAAGAAAGCGGACGTGAAGATATTATCCACAAAACTTATTTAAATTGTATAGAATCTCTAAAACTGGGAAATAAGCAGGTTAAAAATTATGTACAGGCTATTTATGAGCCGTTTACGGATGAAGAACTATCGCAACGCATTGCGAAGATCATTACAGCGAATGATATGGATACACCGATAGAAGTAATTTATCAAACATTAGGTAATCTTCACAAAGCCTGCCCTGGTCATTCGGGTGATTGGTATTTCTCCGGTAATTATCCTACTCCCGGAGGAAATAAAGTGGTTAACAAAGCCTTTATGAACTGGGTGGAAGGTAAAGACCAGCGGGCTTATTAGCAAAAATTTAACAGGAGTTTAAGAGTTGTAAGTTCAATTTATCACTTTGTGGTAGGCATATCTCTTTTGTCGGGAGGCTGAACTTCTTTTGCGGAAGACTGAATCTCTTTAGTGAGGCTTTAATTGGGTTTAAAGAAGACTTAATATAGGAAAAAGATGTGATATTGCTAACAGAAGCTGGTATTATACCCAACGAACAAGATGGTTATTTAAAACAGGTATCCGGTTTAGGGGCATTAGTCTTTCTTAACTTTAAAGTGGAGCCTGCTGATTTGCTTATAGCTGGCGCTTGAGGATTCGTACACAGACTTAACGTAGTTCTTCGCGTCTTTTGCGGTTTGCACCTGACCTGTTACTTCATCGTACAAAATTTTATCTATTTCCAAGCAGGCATTGCTTAAAGACACAGCTATATTTTAAAGCAATGAGTTTTTAGTTTTTAGGACTAATAGCATATTGGCCGAATCTTATCTTCGACCTGAAAGACAGAATTATTATTAAATCAACGAATGCCCAATTATAAGACCATAGATCAACCGGAAGGCGAAGATGATCATCAAAACGCCGGCGATTAAATTTAACCGGCCAATTGTTTTTTCTTTAATTCGGTAGCGCAGTTTATTGGCATAATAAGCTTTTGTTACATCTAAGCTAAACTGGGTAACCAATATGGATCCGAAAAAGGGGATCACATCTCCGGGTTCAATTTTACCGGCGACAGAAATTACCCCGCTGGTTACACTGATCCAGTAAAGCAGCATAGCCGGGTTAAAAATACACATCACAAATCCTTTTAAAAAATAGCCGGTATTCTTCCTTTTTGAAGTGGTGTTCTCATAATTAATCTTCACTTTTTTAAGCAGGTAATAAATCCCGATAGATAGTAAAATAATGCTTCCGGCAATACCAATGGGTAATCTGTAAGTGTTTTCTAAGGCGAGGTATGAAGATCCGTAAATACTCAGGATCACGTACAGGATATCACTTAAAAGCACTCCTGCGGCTAAAGACAGGCCGGCATAAAAGCCTTTTTCTATACTGGTTTTGATCAGGGCAAAAAATACAGGCCCGGTTAAGAACGATAAAACAAATCCTAATCCAATTCCTGATATGATTGATTCAAGCATTTTCGAGTGATCTATATTAGCTTAATGCGAATATGCAATTTTAAGCTAAAAAAATGTATTAAATCATTATTTATCAATTTTGCGTTAGCTGGCTTTATATAAAAGCAATTATTTTCTTTTGAATTGTTTAAAATTCAAGTATGTTAGAGTTTTTATTTCTAAAAACTAAACAATAATGGAAAAAAACCAACAACAAAATTCTAAATCTGCACTCTACACCTTAATTACGGTGTTTTTCTTTTGGGGGTTTATCGGAGCATCAAACGGTGTTTTCATCCCATTTTGTAAAGCTAAATTTGGGCTGGATCAATTTCAAAGTCAGCTGATAGATTTTGCCTTTTACGGGGCTTATTATATTGGCGCCTTGCTGCTTTTTATTTTTAGCAGTTTAGCAAAAAACGATATTCTGAATTCCTGGGGGTTTAAAAGGGGAATTATTAATGGTTTGCTTATCAGTACTTTTGGCGCAGCGTTTATGATATTTGCTGTTACGCAGGGTAGTTATTTAATGATCTTAGCAGCATTATTTGTGGTTGCGCTGGGTTTTTCATTGCAACAAACATCTGCCCAGCCTTTTGCGGCATCTTTGGGAGAACCTCATACTGCTTCAAACCGCCTGAATTTAGCAGGTGGGATAAACTCATTAGGTACTACTATCGGGCCGCTGGTGGTTTCTTTTGCTTTGTTTGGTGTAATTGCAGGGGTAAATGATGATTATATTAAAGAATTTGCCCAAAAAGCTAATTCTTTGGATAAAATGGAGATCCTCTATGTTTTTGTAGGAGGACTTTTCTTACTGGCAGCCACACTTTTCTTTTTCTCAAAAAAACTCCCTGCTGGTAAGAGTGACCCTACTTTTGAACCTGCTAAAAAAGCAATGACTACCCTTATTGTCATTACTGTTATTATGATCGCTATTTTCGGGTATATATTTTCGCGTTATGAAGACCCTGAATTTATTACCCGTTTTATAGAAAATAAAGAAAAAGATTACCTGGGTCTTGGTTTAACTGTAATTTCCTTACTTGTTATTGTATTTGGTTTATTGTTTGCCAATTCTGCGGCAAAACGCAAACCGGAAGGCTGGGGGGCAATGAAATATCCTCAGCTGGTTTTAGGGATGCTGGGCATATTTACTTATGTGGGCGTTGAGGTTACTATTCAAAGTAATTTAGGGGAGCTGCTTAAAACAAGCGCTTTTGGCAACATTACCGGCTCGGCGCTTGCGCCTTATATTTCTATGTATTGGGGGAGTTTAATGATAGGCCGCTGGGCGGGAGCGATTACTGTTTTTAATCCTTCCAATAGTTTGAAAAAAGTATTATTAATTATAGTACCCTATATTGCATTTGGCGTGGTTTTGGGTGTGAATTATCTTTCAGGGCAGGATATAAAACCATTATATGCTTACGCGGCTGTTGTTGCCTTTCAGATCGCAGGTTTTTTCCTGGGCCAGGATCGTCCTGCCCGTACGCTGATGATCTTTGGATTATTGGGCATGGTTGGTATGACGATAGGGTTAATGACGGATGGTACCATAGCTACTTATGCTTTTATGAGCGGCGGGTTGTTTTGCAGTATTATGTGGCCGGCTATTTTCTCACTGGCGATTGCAGGTATCGGGAAATATACTTCCCAGGGCTCTGCATTCTTGATTATGATGATCCTTGGGGGCGGTATCATTCCGCCGCTTCAGGGTAAAATTTCCGATATTATTGGTATTCATCCTTCTTATTTTATTCCTGTTTTATGTTTTGCTTATCTCGCTTTTTATGGCTGGAGAGTAATTGGCATTCTTAAAAACCAGGGAATAGAGCATGAGGTTGAAACAGGTTCTTCACATTAGTTAATGACAGTAAAGCCATCTTTCCATGATATTTTTATGAATTTAGCTACCGACCTTGCCTTACGCTCGCATTGCGTAAAGGCACAGGTTGGGGCTGTTTTAACAAAGGATACGCGTATTATTTCCATTGGATATAATGGTCCGCCAGCCGGTACGCATAATTGTGATGAGGAATGGCCTGAAACAGGCTGTCCGCGTGATTCTAAGAACAGTTGTTCTTTAGCCCTCCATGCCGAAGAGAATGCTATTCTTTATGCGGTTAAAAATGGTTCGGCTTTAGAGGGAGCAACACTTTACTTAACCTTATCTCCATGTATTGCCTGCGCTCGTATTATTTATTCGTCTGGAATAAAAAAGGTCTGGTTTAAAAACTCGTATGCAGAATACAAGGGCTTAGCATTTGATGAAGGAGTAGATTTTTTAAACAGGTTTGGTGTGGAAGCGCTGAAGTTTGCTTAGATAGTTAATCTTAAAATATCTTTAAAAACTAAACATCCTCCTCATCCAAGTACCTTTTGGTGATAGGAGCATAACTGTCAATTCTGCGGTCACGTAAAAATGGCCAGTGTACACGGTAACTGTCTGTTTTTGTGGGGTCTATTTCCTGCACAATAACTTCTTCATTCTGGTGCGATGCCTGGTACAGAACGGTTCCCAAAGGATTAGCAATAAAAGAACCTCCCCAAAAGTTAACCCTGGCTTCTATACCTACACGGTTTACGCTGACCACATGCACTCCGTTTGCAATGGCATGACTGCGTTGTATGGTTTGCCAGGCATTGTATTGCTCGGTATTGGTGCCTTCATCCTGGGTTTGCGCCCAGCCAATGGCGGTTGGATAAAAAAGAATTTCTGCACCCATTAAAGCGGTAATTCTTGCAGCTTCGGGATACCATTGGTCCCAGCAGATCAGAACGCCTATGGTGGCGAATTTGGTTTTAAAGACTTTATAGCCTAAATCGCCGGGGGTAAAATAGAATTTCTCATAAAACCCCGGGTCATCTGGAATGTGCATTTTGCGGTATTTCCCCAGGTAGGTTCCATCAGCATCTAAAACAGCGGTTGTATTATGGTAAATTCCCT
Organism: Daejeonella sp.; assembly: GCA_049660965.1. Taxonomy (GTDB): domain Bacteria; phylum Bacteroidota; class Bacteroidia; order Sphingobacteriales; family Sphingobacteriaceae; genus Daejeonella. The sequence goes on from JBASZP010000391.1 coordinate 4,829, forward strand.
GTGTTCTCTTTTCGAACAGGGAGGCGATGATGACGACATTCAGTTCTTTGGCAACAGCGCTTAACTGATCGGATGAGGGCCCCGGAATACTTTCGGCTAAGGAGAAGTTATCGTAATTTTCTTCATCGCAAAAATACAGGGAAGTAAAAAGTTCCTGCAAACAGATGATCTGTGCGCCTTTAGAAGCGGCATCTTTTACTTTGGCTATCGCTTTTTGTAAATTCTCCTCTTTATTATTGGTACAGGCCATTTGTACCAGGCCAAGTTTTACTTTCTGTTGCATGCGGGTGTATTAGGAAAGGGCAAAAATAGAGAAAAGTGCGGGATTTGGAAAGTTTGGGTTATTGCCTTGGCCTGGGATTAAAAATCCCTTTTTAGGGCATCGGGATTAAAAAAATCCCGACGAGCGGGATGGCTGGTTTAGCCATATAAATCAGCATCAGTAAGTGGAAAAATCTTCCAGTTCCAATGTTTTAATATACTTTCTTCAAATTTGTCATTGTCAAAATTATACTGGTGACAATGAGGTGCCGGAAATGAAAATTGCTGCTCATTAAATCCATTATCATTTAGAATTGAAAGGTATTTACTAATTGGTCCATATGCAAAAATTACATTATGTTGGTCATAAATTAATAATCCCGAATTGTCATTGGTTCCCACCCAAATATGATGTCTTCCATCTGTTTCAAAAACTCTTTATATTGTTCAAGAAATACTTTTAGATCTTCTTTTGTTTCAATTTGTGGCGACTCATATCGTCCTGGCTGATTGTCAAGTCTTGAGATTAATAGTATATAAAGGATAAAATAAGGAGGATTTAAATTGTCAACAAGCTTTAAAATCAGATCTATTTGATTATTAGTTGCACCAATTTGAAGCCGGTTATTTGCTGTTGTTTTTTGAAGGGTATATACATTTCCGTAGTTATGATAAACGGGGTTATTATTATTGTCTACCAAAGTGAATTTATATTTTGCCATATAATTTGATACTAACGTATTAGGAGTTTGCGAAGTGACGGTTTTTTGAAGCCTCTCTATTTTCTAGTGTCAATGAAATATTCAATCAATTACCTTCCTCCGTTTCCTGCTCTGATTCCTTTTTACCAAACACCTTCCATAGAAAATAAACAGGTACACCAGTTAATACAATAAGTAAGCCCGGCCAGGTGTATTCGGGTTTGTAAATGATCAGTAAGGTGCAGAAAGATAATCCCATCAGGATATAGATGGCAGGTAAAAAAGGATAACCAAATGCTTTATAAGGCCTTTCGGCATCAGGCTGTTTAGCTCTTAAAATGAATATCCCCACTATGGTTAACACATAAAAAAGCACCACTACAAAGGAGATCATATCTAATAGGTCACCGTATCTTCCGCTCAGGCAGAGCACGGCGGCTACTAAACATTGTATCCATAAAGCAAATCCGGGTACGGCGTTTTTATTGAGAGTTGCTGTCTTTTTGAAGAATAAACCATCCTT
>JBASZP010000392.1:0-6079 GCA_049660965.1 Daejeonella sp.
TTATTATACTGCTAAAACAGTTAATCAGATCATTCCATTAGTGGTCTCTACAGCCACCGGACAAAATTCAAAGTTTTTAAATGCGGGCGCTATTTTAAATAGAGGCTGGGAAGTTTCTTTAAGCGGAACCCCTGTTCAAACAAGAGATTTTTCATGGAGAGTAAATATGAACTGGTCGAGGAACAGAAACAAAGTGCTTGAATTGTTTCAAGGAGCCGAAAACTTCATTTTAGGTAATTTTCAGGCAGGAGTTTCTTTAAATGCGGCAGTCGGAGAGCCTTACGGAACCATTCGGGGAACAAATTTTGTTTATACAGATGCAAATGGTCAGATCAGTGATCAGAGAAGGGGGCAAAGAACAGTAGGGGATGATGGGCTTTATTTAGTTTCGCCAACTTCAAACCAGGTTATTGGAAATGCCAATCCAAACTGGATTGGTGGAATAAGCAATACGCTTCGCTATAAAGATGTATCCTTTAGTTTTTTAATTGATACCCGGCAGGGAGGGGATATTTTTTCACTGGATATGCATTATGGTATGGGAACCGGCATGTATCCTGAAACGGCAGGAAATAATGATCTGGGCAATCCCTCCAGAAGCCCCTTAGCCAATGGTGGCGGAATTATACTTCCAGGAGTGAAAGCAGATGGAAGCCCTAATAATATACGCATAGATAATGTTAGTAGTGTATTAGGAGATTATCAACCGGCGGCGGGATTTGTTTATGATGCCAGTTATGTAAAGTTAAGAGAGGTTACACTCACTTATGCTTTACCAACTAAATTATTTCACAGACTGCCTTTTGTAAAAGGAATTGATCTGTCATTAATTGGAAGGAATTTGTGGATCATTGATAAAAAACTGCCCTATGCTGATCCGGAAGAATCGTTGAGCTCCGGCAATCTCCAGGGATATCAGGTGGGCGCTTACCCCACAACCAGAACGTTTACCTTTAATGCAAAACTTAGATTTTAAATAAAAGAATCATGAAAAAATTTATATATGTAACAGGCCTTATACTATTAATAGTGGCTTGCAAAAAGGATCTTTCGGAATTAAACGTTGATCCTAAAAACCCAAGTAAAGCGCCATCTTATGCATTTTTTACCAATGCACAAAGGTCATTGTCTAATATACTGACCTCCGCTAATGTTAACCGCAATATCTTTAGGTTAATTGTACAATACTGGCAGGAAACTGACTATCCGGACGAAAGCCGTTATAATTTGGCAAACAGGCAAGTAAACGATCGTGTATGGAATGCCTTATATCGTGATGTGCTTCGCAACTTTGAGGAGGTTAAAAAACTGATACCAGTTGATGTTACAGATACGGAAGTTCAAAAAAATCAATTGGCTATAGTAGAAGTTATGCAGGTGTATACTTATTATTACCTGGTAACTACCTACGGTAATATACCTTATACTGAAGCTTTAGATATTGATAAGCCTTTCCCGAAGTATGATGATGCTGCTACTATATATACAAATCTCTTAGCCCGCTTGGATGCAGCTATAACTAATTTAAATTCAGGTTCCGGCAGTTTTGGCGGTGCTGATATTATTTATGGTGGCGATGTGTCAAAATGGATCAGATTTGCTAATTCCTTTAAACTGAAAATGGGAATGACAATTGCAGATTCCGATCCGGGTAAAGCAAAATCTACGATAGAATCGGCTGTGGCAGCAGGTGTTTTCACATCAAATGCCGACAATGCTCAATTGTTTTATCAGATAGCTCCGCCAAACACCAATCCTATCTGGGAAGACTTGGTGCAGAGCCATAGGGATGATTTTGTGGCTGCAAGTACATTGGTTAATACAATGAATTCACTTACTGATCCCAGAATTGATGATTACTTTACTCCTGATCCTAAGGGAGTTTATTCAGGTGCTGAGCCTGGTTCTACCTCTGCCTATGCAGATTTTTCACATGTAAATCCTAAAATTACAGAACCAGCTTTCCCAGGTTTGCTTCTTGATTATTCTGAAGTTGAATTTTTACTGGCAGAGGCAGCTGAGAGAGGATTTAATGTAGGTAGTACAGCAGAAAGCCATTATAATGCTGCCATTACAGCCTCCATTAGTTATTGGGATGGTACCCAGGAAGAAGCAATAACCTACTTGGCTCAACCAGCTGTTGCTTATGTAACTGCCGCAGGAGATTATAAGCATAAAATAGGTGTTCAAAAATGGATTGCACATTATAACCGCGGATGGGATGCCTGGATTGAATGGCGGAGATTAGATTCTCCACACTTAGAACCAGCTAAGGGTGCATTATCTGTAATACCTTTACGTTATCCTTACCCGGTAAATGAACAAAATGTAAACCGGGCTAATTTTGAGCAGGCTGAAACTGCAATTGGCGGAGATAAAGTATCAACTAAATTATGGTGGGATAAATTTTAGTTGAAATAGATTATAAGAACAAATTTTATATGGTTAATACCAGTATTTAATTATTAAATGCTGGTATTTTCGTCTTATAGCCTGTTAATGCTAACCTAATTAAAGCTAAATTTCAATATTACCTTTAAATATAAAAGTAGCTGGCCCTTCTAAAAAGACATGAGTAAAATTACTTCCATTACTTTGTAAACTAATGTTTAATTCTCCGCCTAAAACTTTAATTTTTGTGTTTATAAAACCAAGTTGGTTTTTCATTTTATCCATAGCTATTGCAACTGCCGTTACCCCGGTACCACAGGCATAAGTTTCATTTTCTACACCCCGTTCATAAGTTCGTACAAAATAATGGCCCCCCCGGTCTTCAACAAAGTTTATATTAATACCTTTTTCAGCATAAGTATTATTATAGCGTATTGCTTTTCCTTCATGGTACACATCTTTTTCTTTTAAGTTTTTCACTAATAGCACATAATGAGGCGAACCTGTATTTAAAACAAATGCATCATTATCTTTTTCTATCCTGTCCACATTTATCATTTGAAGGCTTACTTTGTCATCTTTTTCTGAAATTGTGGCATAATGTATTCCATCTACTGCCAAAAAGTTAGCTTCGGTTTTAATAATTTCAAGCCATTTTGCAAAAGCAACAATGCATCGTCCGCCATTGCCACACATACTGCTTGGCTGTCCGTCTGCATTATAGTAAATCATTTCAAAATCAAAACCTTTTTTTTCCTGTAAAAAAATAATTCCGTCTGCACCAATTCCAAAATGCCTGTCACATAATTTTTGTAAAAACAGCGGGTTTTGATGGTTAATCGTAAGATTTCTATTATCTATCAGGATAAAATCATTACCTGCACCTTCATATTTATAAAACGTTAATTTCATTATATTTTTAATACAACATTACACAAATTTTGAATTAATATAACATATCAATTTTTTGCGTTAGTAATAATCAGACAGTAAAAGAAACAGTTAATTTTTAATAGTTTTTATTTAAACTGATGTTTTAACATATTTTAACATGACATAATGTAACTTGCATTTTTATAAGTCGTTTAATGGTATTAATTTTGAATAACAGGACTAAATAAAGTTGAAAGGATAAATATGAGAAAGAACATGAAAAAAATAGGAATAACTTTTTTAGCCGCATTTCTTGGAGGTGCGGTAGCTATTGGTGCATACAAACTGGTAGAAAATAAATATGAAAGTAAATTATCATTTGAAGAAAGGCAGAAAGCGTATTTTACCAATAACCCTCTTAATGTTACATCTTCAACAGGGGCGTTGGATTTTACGCAGGCGGCTGCAGCCGTAACTCCTGCAGTTGTCCATATTAAAACTACGTATGGCAATATAACAGCTAACGGTACTTCCGGACAGGATCCGTTTGAGGATATGTTTAATGATTTTTTTGGTGGCAGACGTCGCTCACAAGGTCCGCAGATGGCCTCAGGTTCTGGTGTTATCATTTCTGAAGATGGTTATATTGTAACAAATAATCATGTTGTTGAAAATGCAGATAAAATAGATGTCATTCTTACTGATAAACGCTCATTTCAGGGTAAAGTAATTGGCCGGGATGCCAATACGGATTTAGCTTTAATAAAAATTGAAGGAAAAGATTTTCCGATCGTAAAATTAGGAAACTCTGATGATGTACGTATTGGCGAATGGGTTTTAGCTGTAGGCTATCCTTTTGCTTTGAATAGTACAGTTACTGCAGGTATTGTAAGCGCTAAGGGCAGGCAGATTGGTATTTTAGATCAGAATAATAATCGTCCGGGTCCTACAGGTGAACCTAAAGCCAGAACAGCAATAGAATCTTTTATCCAAACGGATGCCGCAATTAATCGTGGCAACAGTGGGGGTGCATTAGTTAATACTAATGGTGAATTAATTGGTATTAATGCAGCTATTGCCTCACAAAGTGGAAATTATGAGGGCTATGGCTTTGCAATTCCTATTAATTTGGCTAAAAAGGTATTGGATGATTTCCGGGAGTTTGGTTCAGTAAAACGTGGCTATATTGGAGTTAATTTTACTGAACTGGATGCTGATCGTTCTAAACAATTTAATGTTGATGAAATTAATGGATTGTATGTTAATGATGTGGTTAAGGGAGGAGGTGCAGAAAAAGCAGGTTTGAAAAAAGGAGATATAATAACCAAAGTAGATGGTAATAAAATTTATTCTTCATCAGATTTGCAGGAACGTGTTGGTCGTTTGCGCCCTGATGATAAAATAGAACTAACTTTTTTACGTAATGGTAAAGAACAAAAATCAAATGTTACTTTAAAAGGTGAAGAAAGTGTAAATTTTGCAGAGAATAATGATACTGAAACTGTGAAAAAAAATATGGGTGCAAGTTTTACTCCTTTAAGTGATGCGCAGAAAAGAAAGTATAGAGTTAACTCAGGAGTAGTTGTAACGGATGTTCGTGAAGGCGGACTTTTAGATCAATTACAAATGCCGGAAGGAACAATAATTACTACAATTAATGGTGTAGCTGTTAATAAAGCTCAGGATATTGAAAAAGCAATAGCCTCAAGTAAAAATAATATGGCCACAATCAATGCTATAACTCCTGATGGTTTCCAAATGAGATACCAGTTTCAGGTTAGGTAATTCTGATATTTTAAATTTTAAATAAAGAGCCTTCTCAAAATTTGAGAGGGCTTTTATGTTTTGCGGATGGTTTGGAGAATATAAAGTGAAAAATAGAATCTTACAAAACTAGTTATTCTCAATTTTACAAGATAAAAATTCGAATATATCAGCAATTTGATCAGGTTCAAACCAGGTTATTTCTTTATCTTTTTTAAACCAGGTTAACTGACGTTTGGCAAAGCGCCGTGTATTTTGTTCGATCTTCTCTACTGCTTCGTTCAGGTTTAGCTTTCCGTCAAGGTATTGTATAAGTTCTGAATAGCCAACGGTGTTTAACGCGTTTAAATCGCGATAGGGAAGAAGTTGTTCTACTTCTTTTAATAAACCAGCATCCATCATTACATTTACACGATGGTTTATTTGCTGGTATAATTGTTCGCGGTGGATATTCAAACCAATCTTTATAATTTTAAAAGGACGATTTTTTATTTTGCTTGTACGATAGGCGGAGAAAGGTATTCGGGTTGAATGGTAAACTTCTAAAGCACGAATCATACGTTGGGGATTTTCGGTATCTACTTCCAAAAAATAATCAGGATCCACTCTTTCTAGTTCTGTTTGAAGGTATTCAATTCCCTTATCCTGGTAAGTTAAATTTAACTCTTCGCGTATTCCGGGATTTGCTTTAGGCAAAGCATCAAATCCATTACAAATAGCATTAATATATAAGCCGGAACCTCCTGCTAATACTATTACATGATGAGTTTTGAAAAGATCTTCGAGAGTTTTTAAGCCTTGTACTTCAAAATCTCCGACACTGAACTTATCGGTTATGCTATGGGAGTTAATGAAATGATGTTTTACCTGAGAAAGTTCATCTAAGGAGGGCTTTGCCGTGCCAATATTCATTTCGATATAGAACTGGCGGGAGTCGGCAGAAAGGATTTCTGTTTGATATTTCTGCGCTATTTTAATAGCTGTTGGAGTTTTCCCAATGGCGGTTGGGCCTGCAACTACAATTAATACATTTTTGGGCATAGATTATATC